>NZ_JBHZAL010000032.1:0-91549 GCF_042754245.1 Nocardia sp. NPDC059228
ATCGCGCCGGGGTCGCCTCCGGATTCACGCATGATGTTGCGGTGGATGGCGTCGTAGCTGCCCGGAATGCCTTGTGCGGCCATGATATCGAGTGCCTCACGGATCCAGCCATCGAGATCGGAAACGTACACGCCGGATTCCGCCGAAATCTTGCCGGAGAGGCTCATGGCTGCCGGAGTGGTCCGTGCCGGCGTTTCGGGGACGAGTGCCGAGGCCTGGGCGGTTGCCGTGATCGTCAGTGATGCGGCTGCCAGGGCGTAGATGGCGAGACGGCGGGCGGTCCGGGGACGGGGTCCGGTGGCCATTGAGTTCCTCCTCAGGAATTTCGATGCCGAGCACATGTCGCTCCTTTGCGACCTGCGGGGCGAAGAAGAGCCCTGGCGGCGTTTCGGGGGAATCGGCCGCGCTCGGCAGTGAAGACAGCATCGATTGCGGGTCTGTTTCGGCACGACGGCCGATCTCCCGGAGACATACCTATTTCTGCTTCTCGATCAATCCGCCGCGTCGCCGGTACCCGGCTCTGGCGTGGCGGGCGGGTTCCCGCATTCCTCGGACCGCCGGTGATGCTGTGGCCGCAGCCGACTTCCTGGAGAAATTGGCAAGAGCCGCCTGCGGAGGCTCGCCCTGGCAACGTCGCCTCCGATCCGAGATCTTCAGCGGGATCGAGGTACGGTTCCTGGCATGAGCAGGACAACCGTGGAGTTGTCCCATCCGATCTCGGACGGCATGCTCACCTACCCGGGATTGACGGGACCGCGGGTCACCACAGATATTTCGCGTCAGCAGTCGCCGCTGATCGACATGGCCTATGACATCGCGCGGGTGGATATGGTCGGCAACACCGGCACCTATATCGACGCGCCCTTCCATTTCCATGCCGATGGCGCCGATATCGCCGAGTTGCCGCTGGAGCGGCTGCTCAATGTACCGATCGTGATGATCCGCGCGGCGGGCATGCGCGCGGTGGGACCGGATGTGCTCGGTGACCCGGCACGGCTATGGGGCAAGGCGGTGCTCGTGCATACCGGATGGTCGGCTCGGTGGGGGTCGCCGTCGTACCGGGGCCCCGGGCATCCGTTCGTGATCGGTGAGGTCGCCGAGGCGCTGGTCGCTGCGAATGTGGCGGTGGTCGGAATCGACTCGCTCGACATCGACGATATCTCGCTGCCCACGCGTCCGTGTCACCACGCATTGCTCGGGGCGGGAATCCCGATCATCGAGCAGATGACGAACCTGGATGTGGTCCCCGACATCGGTGCCAGGCTGGTCGCACTGCCGGCGCCGGTGCGCGGGATGGGCTCGTTTCCGCTGCGCGCTATCGCCTGGACCGATCACGGCGGCGCTGGTAACTGATCACGATTTCACGAATTGGGCGCCTGGGCCGGGGGTACGGTGGATGGCCGATGGGGGTAGATGGGCATGGCCCGCGGCGCATTCCAGGATGAGTCGGACCGGGGCTTCGCAGTCGTGATCGGTGTCGGGGGTGTAATGGCGGATCACGACCGACGGGCCCTGCGGATCGGCCAGATACTTGTCGCCCCACTCCAGCAACGCCACCAGGGTCGGCCGCAGGTCCAGGCCGCGCTCGGTGAGGCGGTACTCGTAGCGCTGCCGGGAGCCCGGCTCCTGGTATGGGATGCGTTGCAGCACACCGGCTTCGACCAGGCTGTCGAGCCGGGAGGAAAGCAGGTTGCTGGCGATGCCCAAGCGGTCACGGAAGTCGCTGAAGCGAGTCGCGCCATCGATGGCCTCTCGAACGATCAGCAGTGACCAGCGTTCCCCGACTACCGACAGTGCGCGTCCCACCGAGCAGTTGACGGTGTCGATTCGGCGATCCGGGTCCATGTGGCCACCCTATCGGGCTAGGTTGACAATCTCCACTCAGCGGCCCTAGCGTTCGTTCATCTGAGTTTAGAAACTAAATCTAGGAGGTCGTCGGCATGCCGATGCTCGATGTCTACATTCCCGAGGGCACCTTCACGGCCGAGCGGGAAGCGGCGCTGATGAATCAGATCACCGAAATCCTCATCCGCCACGAGGGATTCGACCCCGCCGATCCGGTCACGCGCTCGGTCTCGTGGGTGTTCCTGCACCGCCCGGCAGCGGTCTACGTCGGCGGCGCACCCGCCGACATGCCGCGGTACAAAGTGGTCCCGTCGGTCCCGGAAGGACAACTGGACACCGCCAAGCGAGCCGGCGTCATCGCAGAGATCACCGAGGCGATACTCGACGCCGAGGACGGAGCGTGGCCGCGTGATCCCGGCCGAATCTGGGTGTTCCCCACCGAGATTCCCGAGGGGCACTGGGGCGGATTCGGTGAAGTCCGGCCGTTGAGCCGTATTCTCGGCAGGCTGACCGGTGACGACGCACGGGCCGCCAAGCTGGCGGCGGAGCGGATCGCCGCCAGCCGCGTCGAACGCACCACGCTCCCGCACGGCGCGCGCTGACCACCCGGTACCGGTGCCGCCATCTCGAGGCAGCACCGGCACCGACGGCCTCCGGCAACCGCGCGGATTATGGTGCGGCTCAGCCCGATTCGAGGCGGGAGCGCACGCCGCCCGAGGTGATGACCGGGAAAACCTCGAAGTCGATGAGGTCCGCCCAGTTCGCCATCCGCGCGCAGCAAGGTCTCGTCGTCGGCATGAATACCTCGTGAAACAGCGCGGCCCCGCCGAGCCCGAACCCGCGCGCGAAGATACGTCATGCGGGCGCGAGTCGGCGGGGTCGGGCTCCCGGGGGTCAGTATGCGGAGTTGACGTTGTCCATGGAGCCGTAGCGTGCGGCGGCGTAGTTGCAGGCGGCGGTGATGTTGGCTACGGGATCGTAGATGTCCCAGGAGGTTCCGGCGACATGGTAGGCCTGGAAGGTGGGGTCGATGACTTGGAGCAGGCCTTTGGATGGGGTGCCGTTGGCTGCGTTGGTGTCGTAGAGGTTGATCGCGCCGGGGTCGCCTCCGGATTCACGCATGATGTTGCGGTGGATGGCGTCGTAGCTGCCCGGAATGCCTTGTGCGGCCATGATATCGAGTGCTTGGCGGATCCAGCCGTCGAGGTCGGAACTGTACACGCCGGACTCGGCCAAAACCTTTGTGCCGGTAGTGCTCATGGCTGCTGGAACGGTCCGTGCCGACGTTTCGGGGGCAAGTGCCGAGGCCTCGGCGGTTGCCGCGATCGACAATGATGCGGCCGCCAGGGCGTAGACAGCGAAGCGAAGGGCGCTCCGGGATCGGGGACGGGGTCCGGTGGCCATTGAGTTCCTCCTCAGGAATTTCGATGCCGAGCACATGTCGCTCCTTTGCGACCTGCGGGGCGAAAGTGAGCCCTGGCGGCGTTTCGGGGGAATCGGCCGCGCTCGGCAGTGATGACAGCATTGGTCGCGGGCCTGTATCGGCACGACGGCCGATCTCCCGGAGACATACCTATTTCTGCTTCTTGCTCAATCCGCGTGCGGGGGTCCGCACGTAGCGGCGGAGCCCTATCACCCAGCTGCGGGAACGGGCCGGCCCGTGTCCCTGAATTCGGCTGGTCGAATCGCGTTTTCCAACTCTGGAGCGCCTTCCCGATAGCTCGGTTGCCGAGGTTCGGCGGGGATACGCTGTGCGTTGACGAAGATCTGGCGGGTGTTGCTCGGTGCCGGGACGCCGGTGGATGGTGGGCCGCTGATGAGTGAGGACGATCGGTTCCTGACAGTTCGTGACGTGTTCGATCGGGTCACGGAGGAGTTGGCCGCAGCCGGGTTCGAGGATGCCGAGGAGATCGGGCGGGGCGGTTTCGGTGTGGTCTACCGCTGCGCGCAGACCGAGCTGGATCGGACGGTGGCGGTGAAGATCCTCACCGCCGAGCTGGACGCGGAGAACCGGGCGCGGTTCTTCCGGGAGCAGCAAGCGATGGGGCGGTTGACCGGGTATCCGAACATCGTGACGATGCTGCAGGCGGGTGTCACCGCGAGCGGACGACCCTATCTGGTGATGCCGTATCACCCGGTCGGTTCGCTGGATGCACGGATCCGCGGGCAAGGTCCGCTGCCGGTCGAGACCGTGTTGTGGATCGGGGTGAAGATGGCCGGGGCGCTGGAGAGCGCGCATCGCCTCGGCATCGTGCATCGGGATGTGAAGCCGGGCAATGTGCTGCTGACCGATTATGGCGAGCCCGCGCTGACGGATTTCGGTATCGCGCGGATCGCCGGGGGCTTCCAGACGACCGCAGGAACTCTGACCGGGTCGCCAGCCTTCACGGCCCCGGAGGTGCTCGAGGGCCAGGACCCCACGCCCGCCGCGGATGTCTACGGGCTGGGCGCCACCCTGTTCTGCGCACTGACCGGGCATGCGGCATTCGAACGTCGCAGCGGGGAGAACGTGGTGACACAGTTCCTGCGGATCACCACCCAGCCGGTGCCCGACCTGCGCGAGAGCGGTATCCCTGATGACGTGTCCGCGGTGGTCGCGGCGGCGATGAGCCGCGATCCGCGCGAGCGGCCCTCAGCAGCGGCTTTGGGTGAGGCGATCCGGCAGGCGCAACGCCACCACGGGTTCACGGTCGACGAGATGGCGTTGCACCCCGAACCGGCCCGAGAGCGCCAGGACCGCAAGTCGGCTGAGCCACCAGGGTGGCGTCCGCCCGTGACGACGGCTCCACGCGGAGGCGGTACTTGGCCGCTGGAGTTGACCAGTTTCGTGGACCGCCGCACTGAGCTGGCGGAGCTGAAGAATCTGTTGTCGGCGGTGCGGTTGGTGACGTTGACCGGGATCGGTGGTGTCGGCAAGACCCGGCTGGCGTTGCGGGCGGCGGCGACGGCGCGCCGGGAGTTCGCCGACGGGGTGTGGCTGGTCGAGCTGGCCGATGTCCACGACCCGTCGCTGCTGGTCAACGCGGTGGCGGCCGTCCTGGGGTTGCGCGACGATCCGGCGCGGCCGTTGTCCGAGGTGTTGGTCGAGTTCCTGTCCACGCGGAAGTCGCTGGTGGTGCTGGACAACTGTGAGCAGTTGGTGGCGGCGGTGGCGGAACTGGTCGGGACATGGTTACGGACCTCTCCGGACCTGCGGATTCTGGTCACCACCCGCGAGCCGCTCGATATCGCCGGCGAGGCGGTGCTGTGGGTGGCGCCGCTGACGGTTCCGGACCCGGATCGGGAGCCGTCGCCGCGGGAATCGCGACGCTACGATGCCGTGACTTTGTTCGCCGACCGTGCGAGCGCGGTGGTGCCGGGTCTGGAACTGTCCGACGACAACAAGGCGGCCGTGGCTCGGATCTGCGCCCGGTTGGACGGTTTGCCGTTGGCGATCGAGCTGGCCGCAGCGCGGATGCGCGCCATGTCGCCCGAGCAGATCCTGCACCGTCTCGACGATCGATACGCGCTGCTGACACGCGCCACCCGGACCGCGCCCACCCGGCAGCAGACCCTGCGATGGTGTGTCGACTGGAGCTACGAATTGTGCACAACGGCCGAGCAGCGGTTGTGGGCCCGGCTGTCGATATTCGCCGGAGGCTTCGAACTCGATGCGGCCGAACAGGTGTGCGGCGCCGATCTTGGTCCCGAGGATCTGCTCGATGTGCTGTCCTCGCTGGTGGACAAGTCGATCGTGATCCGCGAGGAGTCGAGTGGTGTGGTGCGGTTCCGGATGCTGGAGACAGTCCGCGATTACGGCCGAGAAAAGCTGCGCGAGTCCGGCGAGGATCATCGATTACGGCGTCGGCACCGCGACTGGTGCCACCAATTGGCGCTCGCCGCGGAGGCCGGGTGGATCAGCGACCGGCAGCCCTACTGGTCCGCCAGGCTCGAACGCGAACAACCCAACCTGCGCGACGCGCTCGAATACAGCCTGGCCGAAAACACCGAGCAGGCGGCCGAAGCCGGACTACAGATCGCCGCCGCCCTGTTCATGTTCTGGACTTTCCGAGGTCTGTACAGCGAAGGTCGCCGTTGGATCGACCAGCTTCTGCACCACCCGGCCCGGCAATCGGTACCCGACCGTGTCAAAGCCCTTCACGCCGGCTGCATCATGGCAGCGGTGCAGGGCGACGTGCCGGCGGCTGCCGCCCTTGCCGAGGAGGGACGCGTGCTCGCCGAACAGGTTCCCACCCCGATGACCCAGGCACTGATCGTCTACGCCGACGGTATCGTGGCGCTCTATCGCGGTGAGCTTGCTCTAGCGGTCTCCTGCTTGGAACGCGCTGTCGCGATGCTCAACTCGAATCGGCACGGATCCCTTTACGCTGCCGCTTTGGCCCGACTCGGTGGAGTGCACGCACTGGCCGGTGATACAGAAGTGGCGATCCAGTGTTACCAGCAGTTGATCTCCATCACGGAAGAGGTCGGTGAATCGTACTTCCGATCGCTGGCGTTGTGGGGACTGGGCGTGGCCGCCTGGCGGCAAGCTGAACGGTCCCGGGCAATCGAATTGTTCGAGGATGCACTGCGAGTCAACCGGCGAATGCGCAGTCCGTTCGTTGCCGCGTTGAGCCTCGAGGTGCTGGCCTGGGTCGCCGATGCCAACGGTGACGCCGAGCGTGCAGCCGTACTGATGGGAGCCGCACAAGAAGGACGGCGGTCCTTCGGTAACCCTGCGCCCATCTTGCCAATGGTGGACAATCACGACGAGTGTGTCCGGACAACGCGATCCGCTCTCGGCGCCCGCAGATTCGATGCGGCATTCCGCAAAGGCAGAGCGATGGGGATGGACGACGCCGTAGCTTATGCACTCGGCGAGAAACCTGCCGACACCGTGCCCGCATCGGGTCCGGCCGTGGCGCTCACCAAGCGTGAGAACCAGGTCGCGGACCTCATCGCGCAAGGCTTCACCAACAAGCAGATCGCCGCCAAACTGGTGATCTCCCAACGCACCGCCCAAGGCCACGTCGAGCACATCCTCACCAAACTCGGATTCACCTCCCGCGCGCAGATCGCGGCCTGGATCGCAGAAGACGCCGAACGACAGCTTCATTGACCTGCCGACCGGCAATGGGATCCGGTACCCGGGGAAGCTCGAGGGCGAAGGATCGAGACATCATCGAGGTCGAGGCCACCAGCCCGAAAAGCCCTGGCCCACACCGCAATACCGCCAGATCGGCAGCGTAGGCACCGCCGACGGCAACCGAGCCGACCTGTTCCGCACCTGTGAGCGTGACGCCACGGGGTGACTGGTCGAGGCTCGGCCCGGCAACCTCGCGACACTGCGAGATTGCCGGGCCGAAGTCGAGGATCCCGCCCTTGCATCGAGGGCCGGGTTATCGACGATCAGTATGCCGAGTTGACGTTGTCCATCGATCCGTAGCGTGCGGCGGCGTAGTTGCAGGCGGCGGTGATGTTGGCTACGGGATCGTAGATGTCCCAGGAGGTTCCGGCGACGTGGTAGGCCTGGAACGTCGGATCGATGACTTGGAGCAGGCCTTTGGACGGGGTGCCGCTGACTGCGTTGGAGTCGTAGAGGTTGATCGCGCCGGGGTCGCCTCCGGATTCACGCATGATGTTGCGGTGGATCGCGTCATAGCTGCCCGGAATGCCTTGCGCCGCCATGATATCCAGTGCCTGAAGGATCCAGCCATCGAGGTCGGAACTGTACACGCCGGACTCGGCCAAAACCTTTGTGCCGGTAGTGCTCATGGCTGCTGGAACGGTCTGCACCGACGTTTCGGGGACGAGTGCCGAGGCCTCGGCGGTTGCCGCGATCGACAATGATGCGGCCGCCAGGGCGTAGATGGCGAGACGAAGGGCGGTCCGGGGACGGCGTCCGGTGGCCATTGAGTTCCTCCTCAGGAATTTCGATGCCGAGCACATGTCGCTCCTTTGCGACCTGCGGGGCGAAAGTGAGCCCTGGCGGCGTTTCGGGGGAATCGGCCGCGCTCGGCAGTGAAGACAGCATCGATTGCGGGTCTGTTTCGGCACGACGGCCGATCTCCCGGAGATATACCTATTTCCAGGACTCACCCTTTTCCGGCTCTTGGCTCGATCCGCCGCCCCGCCAGCACCCGTATCGGGCATGGCAGAGGTTGCCACCCGGGAACCAACAGCATCCTCGCAGCGCGGTCACGGCCGGTCGCGAGCATTTTTCGTGATGGTCGGACCACTCGCGCAGGGATATTCTGGCTGGTGTCCGCTGCTGGCGATTTACGAGTTACCGATGGCTGAAAGTGTTCCATTCGAAACGCAGCGTGATGCCGGTCCCGACGTCGTCACGGAGTTGAGCGCTGCCGGGTTCGACGACGCCCACGAGATCGGGCGGGGCGGTCTCGGGGCTGTCTACCGGTGTACGCAGGTTGCCGCTGACCGCACCGTGGCGGTGAAGGTCCTGACCGGTGAACTGGAGGAGGATCGGGAGCGGTTCTTTCGCGAGCAGCGGGCGATGGGGCGTCTGACCGGGCATCCGAACATCGTCAGCATGTTCGAGATCGGGCAAACGGGCAGCGGTCGCCCGTATCTGGTCATGCCGTACTTTTCCCGGGGCTCGCTGGCCGAACGTCTCCGGGACGACGGTCCGCTGTCTCTCGCGGACACGCTTCATATCGGTGTGAGGATCGCGGGGGCGCTGGAATCCGCACATCGGGCGGGAGTTCTCCACCGCGATATCAGGCCGGCGAACATACTGCTCACCGATTACGACGAGCCGGTGTTGACCGACTTCGGTATCGCCCACGTCTCCGGCGAGTTCGAGACAGAGGCCGAAACCGGCTCGCCGGCCTTCACCGCGCCCGAGGTGCTCGGTGGACAGGCGCCCAGCCGTAGCTCGGACGTCTACGGGCTGGGAGCCACCTTGCTCGGTGCGCTCACCGGCCACGTCGGGTTCGAACGCCGCCGCGGTGAGCAGGCGGCGACCCAATTCGTGCGGATCACCGCCCCCTCGAATCTCGACCGCTGTGAAATCGGTATCCCCTGGGACGTACGCGCAGGGATCGAGGCCGCGATGTCTCGCGACCCGCACGACCGGCCTACCGCAGCGCGATTGGGCGAGCAGCTGCGCCGAATACAGCGAGAGCACGGTTTCGCGGTCGACGAGATGGCGGTTCGCGACGAATCGGGCTCCGAATCCGAATCGCTGATGAGTTCGGAACCGTCAGGGCCGCAAGGAGTTCCGCGAATCCGCAGCGACGGATTGCATGAGGGTACGGGAAACCTGCCG
Organism: Nocardia sp. NPDC059228; assembly: GCF_042754245.1. Classification (NCBI taxonomy): domain Bacteria; kingdom Bacillati; phylum Actinomycetota; class Actinomycetes; order Mycobacteriales; family Nocardiaceae; genus Nocardia; species Nocardia sp. NPDC059228. The sequence goes on from NZ_JBHZAL010000032.1 coordinate 9,113, forward strand.
CTCGAGCTGACCAGCTTCGTCGATCGACGGACCCAGTTGTCCGAGGTCGGCAATCTGCTGCCAGGGTCGCGCCTGGTGACCTTGACCGGGATTGGCGGGGTCGGAAAGTCAAGGCTCGCACAGCGAGTCGCTCACAAGGTCCGGCAGAAGTTCGCGAACGGGGCGTGGCTGGTCGAGTTGGCGGAGCTCCGCGATGACGCTCTGCTGCCCGATGCGGTGGCCGCTGTCTTCGGAATACGAAGCCAAGGTGTCATATCCGTGCTCGACACGCTGGTCGAGGCGCTGGAACCATATGACCTGCTACTGGTGCTGGACAACTGTGAGCACGTGGTCGACGCGGCCGCGAAGCTGTCGGAGGCGCTGCTGCGGGCGTGTCCGAATGTGCGAATCCTGGCCACCAGCCGGGAGGCACTGGGGATCGGCGGGGAAACCGTGTATCCGGTGCAGCCGCTCGGGATTCCGGATTCGACCAGTGAGCGGGCGCTGGCGCACTCCCACGCGGTGGCACTGTTCGTCGAACGCGCCGCCGCGGCGGTGCCGGGATTCGAGATGACCGAAGCGAACCAGCGTGCCATCGCCCAGATCTGCACCAGGCTGGACGGATTGCCGCTGGCGATCGAGCTGGCCGCGGCGCGGCTGCGCACGATGTCGGTGGAGCAGATCCAGACCCGGCTCAGCGACCGGTACGCCCTGTTGACCCGGGGTGGCCGGGGAACGCCGAAGCGGCAGCAGACGCTGTGGTACTGCGTCAATTGGAGCTATGACCTGTGCACGCCCGACGAGAAGCGGCTGTGGGCTTGCCTGTCCGTGTTCACCGGCGGCTTCGAACTCGACGCCGTCGAGCAGGTGTGTGCCGATGACATGACCGAGTCCCAGGTGCTCGATACCTTGTCCGCGCTGGTGGACAAATCGATCCTGGTCCGGCAGGAAGCCGATGGGGCGGTGCGCTTCCGGATGCTCGAGACAGTGCAGGAATTCGGCCGGGAGAAGGCCGAGGAGTCCGGTCGGTTCCCGGACCTGCACTGGCGGCATCGGGACTGGTGTGAACGACTGGTCCGCGAGGCGGACGCCAATTTCATCGGCCCGCATCAACTGGATTGGGTTGCCCGGCTCGAGCGGGAACTGCCGAATCTTCGACAGGCATTGCAGTTCAGCCTGTCCGAGTCCGAGGAAGGCGGGCTCGGGATGATCACGAACCTCTACCTGTTCTGGGGCTCGCGCGGGCGGCTCCACGAGGGTCGTCGCTGGTATGAGCGCGTGCTCGGCCATTCGCTCGACGGCCGGACCACGGGTCGAGCCAGGGCACTGTTCGCCGCCGGCTCGATCGCGGGTTTGAACGGCGACCTGCGGACCGCGAACGACCGGTTCACGGAGCTTCGCGTACTGGCCGAGCAGACGGTGGAACCGCTGGTCGGAGCCTTGGTCAACCACGCCGAGGCAAATCAGGCGCTCGCCCGCGGCAATGTCGGTGAGTCCGACGCGGTGGCCCTGCTGACCGATGTGGTCCGTAGTTACGAGGCGTGCGGTGAGCTTGCCATGCAGTTGGACGCTCAACTCTCTCTCGGCTGGGCCTACGCCCTGGGCGGTGACGTTGCCCGGGCCGTCGCCTGCCACGAGAAGACGCTCGCCATGACAGCAGCCTGCGGCGAAACGATCTATCGCTCATGGGCGTTGTTCGCGGCGGGCTTCGCCGTGTGGCGCCGCGGCGATGTCGAACGCGCGAAGCGACTGCTGGAGGAAGGCGTTCGGCTGTCCGCGTTGACTTCCGATCCGCTCGTCGCCGCGGGTTGTCTGGAGACGCTGGCCTGGATTGCGGCCGACCGGAACGAACCTCGCCGTGCGGCGGTCCTGATGGGCGCGGCGGACAAGTTGGGGGGCCTTGCCGGCACCGATACGCTCATGGTCCGTGATCTGCTCGAATACCGTGCCGAGTGCATGCGGAGCAGCCGGCAAGCGCTCGGCGTACGCGCCTTCGACCGGGCCCGCCAGGAAGGCTCGGCGATGAGTCTGGACACGGCCGTACGGCTCGCGCTCGACCAACCGTCCCCCGCGCCCGAGAGTTCGCCGCAGCAGTTGACGAAACGTGAACGGCAGGTCGCCGACCTCGTCGCGGAAGGTCTGACGAACAGAGCGATCGCGTCTCGGCTGGTGATCTCGCAACGCACCGCGCAGGGGCACGTCGAACACATCCTGGCCAAATTGGGATTCACCTCGCGCGCGCAGATAGCGGCGTGGGCTGCGGAAAATTCCGGCGGCAGTCCGGGATGACCGGCCGGCGTCTCGCTGTGGTGTCGGCCGCGTCGAATTGCTCCCCGTGCCGGTGCGGCAACGCATAATTCGGCTGTGACACAAGGCGGTGAGGCTCATCCGGACGATGCGCAGATCCTCGAACGGGTAATGGGCGCCGGTCGCCCACAGAGCGTCGGTAGCTTCCGCTTCTGGTTCGGTGACCAGCGGTGGGAGTGGTCCGATGAGGTGGCGGTGATGCACGGCTACCGGCCGGGCGCGGTGTCGCCGACCACTGATCTGCTGCTCTCGCACAAGCATCCCGAGGATCGTGCCCAGGTCGCGAGCATGATCGCGCGTTCGGTGAACGATGCGCTGCCGTTCTCGAGCCGCCACCGCATCATCGATACCGACGGGAACGTGCACGACGTGATCGTGGTGGGTGATCAGATGGTCGACGGCCAGGATCGGGTTGTCGGATCGGCCGGGTTCTACATCGACGTGACCGATGCGCTCGCTGAGCACCGTCAGGAGGCCCTCGACGACAGCCTGCCCGAGCTGTATGCCGCGCGTGCGGTGATCGAGCAGGCCAAGGGCGCGATCATGCTGGTCTACGGTGTCAGCGCCGAGGCGGCGTTCCGGGTGCTCGCCTGGCGATCGCAGGAGACCAACACCAAGCTGCGTGCCCTGGCCGCGCAATTGATGGAGGACCTGCAAGCTCTGGCGGACGCGGCGAAGCCGATTCGCACCCACTTCGACCACCTGCTGCTGACGGCCCACGAGCGAGTACCTGAGCAATGACTGCCGGCGGTTTGCGGGCAGCACCCCGCGATACGCGAACAATCGGTTGCAGCATCGGCGAGCGCGGGTTTACCGTCAGAGAGTTCGGTGTGCGTCGATTGGCAGATCGTGGCATCAACAACGCAGCAGCGCAGGCCCTTTCGCGCGTTGCCGAAGCCCCTGGCACTGACCCGGCCGGAATCGCTGCACATGGTGGCGATGGCCGGGGTGATCGTCGGCCTGCATGTGCTGGGCTGGTTCACGCTGGTCGCGCTCGTCGTCCCGCAGCATCTCAGCGTCGGTGACCGCACCCTCGGCATCGGAGTCGGCCTGACCGCGTACACCCTCGGTATGCGGCATGCGTTCGACGCCGACCACATCGCCGCCATCGACAACACCACCCGCAAGCTCATGCACGACGGGCAACGTCCGCTGTCGGTGGGGTTCTTCTTCTCCCTCGGACATTCCACGGTCGTCTTGGTGCTGGCCCTGCTGCTCTCGCTGGGCGTGCGGGTCGTCGCTGGCCCGATCGAGAACGACTCCTCGGCCCTGCACCACTACAGCGGACTGATCGGCACGACGGTGTCCGGGACGTTCCTCTACCTCATCGCGATCCTGAATCTCGTTGTGCTGGTGGGTATTCTGCGGGTCTTCGGGCGCATGCGCGGCGGCGGCCACGACGAGGCCGAGCTGGAGCAGCAGCTGGCGCAGCGCGGTCTGGTGAATCGGCTGCTCGGGCCGGTGACGAGGTCGGTGACCAAGCCCTGGCAGATGTATCCGATCGGGCTGCTGTTCGGTCTCGGCTTCGACACCGCCACTGAGGTCGCGCTGCTGGTATTGGCCGGCACCGGCGCGGCGGTGGGCCTGCCCTGGTACGCGATCCTGTGCCTGCCGATTCTGTTCGCCGCCGGCATGAGCCTGCTCGACACCATCGACGGCGGCTTCATGAACTTCGCCTACGGGTGGGCCTTCGCCAAACCCGTGCGCCGGGTCTACTACAACATCACCGTCACGGCGCTGTCGGTCGCGGTCGCGCTGATCATCGGTACCATCGAGCTGCTCGGCCTGCTCGCCGGCCAATTGGGCTGGACCGGCGGTGTCTGGGACTGGGTCGGCGGACTCGACCTCGACGTGGTCGGTTTCCTGGTGGTCGGCCTGTTCGTCCTCACCTGGGCCATTGCGCTGCTGACCTGGCACTACGGTGGCCTCGAGGAAAAATGGACCACCGCGCGGCAACCTGGCGCCGGGGAATGAACCGCAGGGGTGAGGTGGTGTGCGGGGAGCGGCTCGGGAGTAGCTTGAGAGGGGTCCTTCTCGGTAGGGGTTCTTCTCGACGAGACGAGTCGTTGTGCACGAGATGGCGATTACCCAGAGTGTCATCGATGCCGTCGGCGAACACGCGGCCGGCCGCACCGTCCATAGCGTGACGCTCGAGATCGGCGCGCTCTGTGCCGTCGTCCCCGACGCCCTGCGATTCTGCTTCGATCTGGCCGCCGAGGGAACCGTCGCGGCGGGCGCACGTCTGGACATCCATCTCATTCCCGGGATGGCCCGGTGCCGGGCCTGCGGCCGGGACTTCGTCCTGCCCGATCCTGTGCTGCTGTGCCGTTGCGGCAGTGCGGATGTCGAGGTGACCGCCGGGCGGGAGTTGCGAATCCGATCCATGGAGGTGAGCGACCCATGTGTGCTACCTGCGGATGCGGTGGCGAGACGGGCGGACTGATCACCGTCCCCCACCCGCACGACCCGGGCGAAGACCATGACCATCACGGCCACGTCCATGACGACCACACCCATCACGACCATGGGCACCCCGGGCACGACCATGCCGGCCACGAACACGGCGGTGACCACGTGCACCTGCCGATCACCGAGACTGTGACGCTGGAACAGCAGGTCCTGGCCAAGAACGACCGGCTGGCACAGGAGAACCGGGCCTGGCTCGCCGAACGCGACATCCTCGCGCTCAATATGACGAGCTCGCCGGGCGCGGGAAAGACCACGCTGCTGGTGCGCACCATTCGTGAACTCGGTGGAGCACCGATCGCCGTCATCGAGGGGGATCAGGAGACCCTGCTCGACGCCGAGCGGATCATGGCCACGGGATGCAAGGTGGCACAGATCAATACCGGTGCCGGCTGTCACCTGGACGCGGCCATGACCCGGCGCGCCCTCGACCTGCTCGCGCCGGAGTCCGGCAGCCTGCTGTTCATCGAGAACGTCGGAAACCTGGTGTGCCCGGCGCTGTTCGATCTGGGTGAGAGCGGCAAGGTCGTGGTGATCTCGGTGACCGAGGGCACCGACAAGCCGCTGAAGTATCCGCACATGTTCTCGGTGGCGACCCTGGTGCTGATCAACAAGATCGATCTGTTGCCCTACGTCGACTTCGACCCGGGCCGCTTCGGTGAGCTCGCGCGATCGGTGAATCCCGGAGTCCGAATCCTGGAGATCTCGGCGTCCACCGGGGCGGGTCTGGCGCAGTGGTACGAGTGGCTGTCCGCTCAGCGCGTGCCCGTTCGGTGAACCCTTGAGGCGGTCTCTGGCCGAGCCTAAACTTACGTGATCAGGCTCACATACCGGCCGGTCGTTTTCGAGAAAGCGGCGACGCCCGACCCCCTGGCTTTTCGCTTCGAAGGGTGGCACCTCTCCATGCCGACTAAAGAAGCAGTCAATGCGGAGCAGACGCTGATCCACGTTCTCTGGATCAACGCGGGACTCAGTTGTGATGGCGACTCGGTGGCCCTGACTGCCGCCACCCAGCCCAGTGTCGAGGAGATAGCTCTCGGATCCCTGCCTGGCCTGCCCAAGATCGCCGTTCATTGGCCACTCATCGATTACGAATGTGGCCCGACCGGGGGAGCCGACGACTTCCTCGAATGGTTCTTCAAGGCCGATCGTGGCGAGCTCGAACCCTTCGTCCTGGTCGTCGAGGGGTCGATCCCGAACGAGCGTTTGCACGTCGAGGGCTACTGGTGCGGATTCGGCAACAATCCCGAGACCAACCAGCCCATGACCACCAGCGAATGGGTCGATCGGCTGGCACCGAAGGCGACCGCGGTGGTCGCGGCCGGCACCTGCGCGACCTACGGCGGCATCCACGCCATGGCCGGCAATCCGACCGGCGCCATGGGCGTCCCCGACTACCTGGGCTGGGAGTGGAAGAGCAAGGCCGGCATTCCCATCGTGTGCGTGCCGGGTTGCCCGATCCAGCCCGACAATCTCTCCGAGACCCTGACCTACCTGCTCTACATGGCCACCGGCCAGGCCCCGATGATCCCGCTCGACGAGGCATTGCGCCCCAAATGGCTTTTCGGTGCGACGGTGCACGAGGGGTGCGATCGCGCGGGCTATTACGAGCAAGGGGATTTCGCCACAGAATACGGCTCGCCGAAATGCATCGTGAAATTGGGGTGCTGGGGCCCGGTCGTGAAATGCAATGTGCCCAAACGCGGTTGGATAAACGGTGTCGGCGGTTGCCCGAATGTCGGTGGTATCTGTATCGGTTGCACCATGCCCGGATTCCCGGACAAGTTCATGCCCTTCATGGACCCGCCGCCGGGCGGCAAGTTCTCCTCCACCGCGTCGGGTTTGTACGGCTCGGTGATTCGCAGTCTGCGGCACATCACCGGCCGCACCGTGGACAAGGAGCCGAGCTGGCGGCACAAGGGAGACAAACTGGATTCCGGCGCGGTCCGGACCTGGTAGGGAAGGCAATCCGATGACCGAGATCATTCCCGAGCCCTCGCACCGCACGATCCAACCGGATGCCCTCGTCGAGATGGCCTGGGATCCGATCACCCGCATCGTCGGGAGTCTGGGCATCTACACCAAGATCGACTTCGAGAATCGGGAGGTGGTCGAGTGTCACAGCACCTCCTCGATCTTCCGCGGCTACTCGATCTTCATGCGCGGCAAGGATCCTCGTGACGCGCACTTCATCACCAGCCGCATCTGCGGCATCTGCGGCGACAACCACGCCACCTGTTCGTGCTACTGCCAGAACATGGCCTACGGGGTGAAGCCGCCGAATCTGGGCGAGTGGATCGTCAATCTGGGTGAGGCCGCCGAGTACATGTTCGACCACAACATCTTCCAGGAGAACCTGGTCGGCGTGGACTTCTGCGAGAAGATGGTCTCCGAGACCAACCCGGGCGTGCTGGCCCTGGCCGAGAAGACCGAGGCGCCGCACGCGCAGGCGCACGGCTACCGCACCGTCGCCGACATCATGCGGGCGCTCAACCCCTTCACCGGCGAGTTCTATCGCGAGGCGCTGCAGGTCAGCCGCTACACGCGAGAGATGTTCTGCCTCATGGAGGGCCGCCACGTGCACCCGTCGACGCTGTACCCCGGCGGGGTCGGCACGGTCGCCACCATCCAGCTGATGACCGACTACATGACCCGGCTCATGCGCTACGTCGAGTTCATGAAGAAGGTCGTCCCCATGCACGACGACCTGTTCGACTTCTTCTACGCGGCGCTGCCCGGATACAACCGGGTCGGCCTGCGGCGCACGCTGCTGGGCTGCTGGGGTTCGTTCCAGGATCCGGAGGTGTGCAACTTCAACTACAAGGACATGGAGAACTGGGGCAACGCGATGTTCGTGACCCCCGGCGTCGTGGTGGACGGGAAACTGATCACCCACTCGCTGCTGGACATCAATCTCGGTCTCCGAATCCTCTTGGGCAGTTCGTATTACGAGGACTGGACCGACCAGGAGATGTTCGTCAAGACCGATCCGCTGGGCAATCCGATAGACCGCCGCCACCCCTGGAATCAGCACACGAACCCCAGCCCGCAGAAGCGCGACCTGGAGGACAAGTACAGCTGGGTGATGTCGCCACGCTGGTTCGACGGCAAGGAACATCTCGCGCTCGACACCGGTGGCGGACCGCTGGCGCGACTGTGGTCCACCGCCCTGGCGGGGATGGTCGATATCGGCTATGTGAAGTCGACCGGCCACAGCGTGCAGATCAATCTGCCCAAGACGGCGCTCAAGGGTCCGGTCGAATTGGAGTGGACGATACCGGCTTTCGGCAGCAACACCATCGAGCGCAACCGCGCCCGCACCTACTTCCAGGCCTATGCCGCGGCGTGCGCGCTGCACTTCGCGGAGAAGGCGCTCGAGGAGATCCGGGCTGGGCGGACCAAGACCTGGGAGCATTTCGAGGTGCCGGACGAGAGCATCGGCTGCGGTTTCACCGAGGCCGTGCGCGGTGTGCTGTCGCACCACATGGTGATCCGGGACGGCAAGATCGCCAACTACCATCCGTATCCGCCCACACCCTGGAACGCCAGCCCGCGCGACAGTTTCGGAACCCCGGGACCGTACGAGGACGCGGTGCAGGGACAGCCGATCTTCGAGGAGAACGATCGGGAGCACTTCAAGGGCATCGACATCATGCGCACCGTCCGCAGTTTCGATCCCTGCCTGCCCTGCGGTGTGCACATGTACCTGGGTGGTGGCAAGTCCCTGGACCTGCTCCACTCACCCACCCAGGCGCTGACCGCTGAGTAGCGGTCGAGCCGGTACCGGGAGGCGAGCGCGGTGAACGACCGATCCGAGGACCACCGCGCTCAGGCCGCGGACACCGATCGCTGGCGCGAGGCCGGCGAGCGGATCGACACCCTGCTGGGTGCGATTTCCGCCGCCGGGCCCGTGGCGCGGGAGCGCGCCGAGGAACTGGTCGGTGAGATCGTCGGCCTGTACGGTGCGGGACTCGAGCGGACCATCCGGCAGCTCGATCCCGAGACCGTCGAACGGCTGGCGGCCGACGACCTGGTCGCCAGCCTGCTGCTGGTACACGGACTGCACCCGCACGACACGCTGACCCGCGTGCGTGCGGCGCTGGATGACGTGCGCCCGTACCTGGGCTCGCACGGTGGCGACGTGACGGTGGTGGCGGTGACCGACGGCGTGCTGCGGCTGGCCTTCACCGGTAGCTGCCGCAGTTGCCCGTCCTCCGGGGTGACCCTGGAGCTGGCGGTGGAGGACGCGGTGCGTGCCGCCGCGCCGGAGATCGAGACCATCGAAGTGGTTGCGTCCGAACCGGATTCGAATACCGGCGTGATTCCGGCCGAGTCGCTGCTGGCTCGCGTCCACGCCAACGGCGAGCACGGCGGAACCTGGATCGGGGCGCCCGAGCTGGCACAGCTCGGCGCGGGTGAGGTGGGCGGTTTCGCGTTGGCCGGCGCGGCCGTCGTGGCCTGCCGGGTCGGCGAGGAGCTGTTCGTCTACCGCGATCACTGTCCGTCGTGCGGGAATTCGATGGCGGGAGCGGCGCTGCATCGCCGGGCCGGGTTCGGGGCCGGCGCGGCCGTGCTGCGCTGCCCGGTCTGCCGGGCCCACTTCGACGTCGTGCACGCGGGCGCGCGCCTGGACGGCGACGGTCATCTGGAACCGCTCCCGGTCCTGATCCGTTCGGGCACACCGCAGGTGGCGGTGCCGATGGAGGCGGCCGGATGAATCCCGCCTTCGGCGTGCTGCGCAGGCTCGCGACGTCCCGGCCCGCCCCGGCGCCGGCCGGGGAGCGCTGTGAGATGTGCGGTGAAGCCATCGCCGAGGCGCACAGCCACGTCGTGAATGTCGAAGGCAGACAACTCATGTGCGTCTGCCGAGCCTGCTATCTGCTGTTCACCGACCGCACCGCGAACCTGCGGTATCGCGCGGTCCCGGATCGCTGCCTGGCCTTCCCCGGGGTCAGCATCGGCCCGGGGGAGTGGGACGCGCTCCAGATTCCGGTCGGCCTGGCCTTCTTCTTCCGCAACTCCACGCTCGGACGCACGGTGGCGTTCTATCCCGGCCCGGCCGGCGCCACCGAATCCGAACTGCCGATGGACCAGTGGAGCGCGATCCTGGACCGGCATCCCGAGCTCGCACAGGCCGACGACGATGTCGAGGCGGTACTGATCCACCTGCCCGAGCGCGGCGGCACCCCGACCTGCCTGCTGTTGCCGATCGACGCCTGCTACGAATTCGTCGGGCGGATGCGGTTGCTGTGGCGCGGATTCGACGGCGGGCAGGAAGCCCGGCGCTACATCGAGGAATTCCTCGCCGCCATGACCGCGCGGGCTCGCGTGGTGGGAGGCACGTCGTGAGCCCGGCGTACTCGATCACCTTCGCGGTCCTGGGCATCCGGCCCGAACCGTATGCCGTGACGCCGACCCTGTCGGCGCGGATCGGCATCGCCGCGCTGTCCGAGGAGCCCGTGCACGCCATCGCCTTGCGCGCACAGGTGCGTATCGACCCGAACCGGCGCTCCTACACCGACGAGGAGGCCGCGGGCCTGACCGATCTGTTCGGTCCCCGGGAGCGCTGGTCGGACACCCAACGCTCCTTTCTGTGGATGCATTGCGCGACAATGGTTCCCGGCTTCGCCAGCGGTGGCACCGAGGTGGATCTGCCGATGCTGTGCACCTACGACCTCGAGGTCGCGGGTTCGAAGTACCTGCACGCGCTGCGCGATGGCACGGTACCGCTGTCGTTCCTGTTCAGTGGCACCGTGTTCATCAGGGGCGAAACCGGTTTCGCGGTGCAGCAGGTGCCGTGGGACCGCGACGACCGGTTCAACATGCCGGTGTCGGTGTGGCGGGATCTGATGGCCGCGCACTTCCCGGACACGGGCTGGGTGCGGTTGTCGCGGGAGACCCTGGATGCGCTGTCCGCCTTCAAATCCGGTCGCGGCCTGCTCGGCTACGACCAGGCGGTGCGCGAGTTGCTCGCCGCGGGGGGTGCGTGATGAGCGCCGATGTCGCCGCCCGGGCAGCGGCGCGCGCGGTGGCCGACGCGGTGCTCTACGAGGGGTACCTGCTGTACCCGTACCGGGCGAGCGCCCGGAAGAACGTGTGCCGCTGGCAGTTCGGTGTGCTCGGACCCGAGCGGGCGGACGCCGACGGGCTGGGCGAGGATTCCGAGCTCGCGACGCAGTTCCCGGTCACGGCCGGCGAGCCGGCGCGGATCAGTGTCGCGGTGCGGTTCCTGCACCGGCAGCGGCGCACGGTCCGGAGCCCGGACGGCACCGCCGTCGCGGAACTCCATGCCGCCGGTCGGTCCTGGCTGAGCTGGGACGAGGCCGTCGAACACGAGCACGACATCGGCCCGATGCCGCTGGCGGACGGCGTTTTTCCGTTCACGGTCCCCGCCGCCGCGGAGAGTGCGGCGATCAGTGACGACGCCGGCGGCGTGGTCGGCACGTTGCAGCGCACCCGGGAACCGCTGCGCGGCGAACTCGAACTGTCGGTGGACGACATCGGCGGCTACCGCCGGGTGAGCATCGTCCTGCGCAACACCGGCGCGGCGGCCACCGACCCCGATGACGCGCTGGCCCGCTCGCTGCTGGGCGCGCACCTGATCGTCGAGCTCGACGGCGGGCGGTTCCATTCGCTCACCGATCCGCCTCCCGACGCCGAGGACGTCGTCGGGAGCTGTTGCCACCACCGCTGTTTCCCGGTGCTGGCGGGCCCGCCCGGCCAGGACGAGCTGCTGCTGGTCTCCCCGATCATCCTCTACGACCATCCCGAGATCGCCCCGCAGAGCCAGGGCCCGCTGTTCGACTCCACCGAGATCGACGAGATCCTGGCGCTGCGCGTGCTGACCATGACCGACGACGAGAAGCGCGAGGCCCGCGCCACCGACCCGCTCGCCGCCGAGATCATCGATCGCTGCGAGCGCCTCGACGCCGAGCGAATGGGATCCCTGCACGGAGTGCTGCGGGAGGACCCGTCCCCACGGGTGCTGCCCACGCTGGCCGACGGCGTCGACTGGTGGGATCCGTTGGCCGACAGTGCCGTTGCGCCCGACACCGACGCGGTGGCGGTGGCCGGGGTGCTGGTGCGCAAGGGCAGCCGGGTGCGGTTGCATCCCGGGCGCCGCGCCGACGCGCAGGACCTGTTCTACGCCGGCCGCACCGCCAGGGTGGTCACGGTGCACGAGGACGTGGACGGCGGGGTGCACGTCGGCGTGGTCGCAGAGGACGACCCCGCGGCCGAATTGCACGAATGGTACGGGCGCTACCTGTATTTCGCCCCCGATGAGATCGAGCCGCTGGACGGCTCGCCCGAGTGAAAGGAAGGGCCGGAGATGGCAACGGTAGGAGTGGTCGCGATAGTGATCGTCGCCCTGGCCGCGTTGTTCGCGGTCGCTGTGGGCCTTGTGTCCATCCCCGATATCCGCAGGTACTTCCGGATACGGCACATGTGAGCGGGTGATCGCACGACACGGGTACTGGTCGCCGGGATCGGCAATATGTTCCTCGGCGACGACGGATTCGGATCCGAGGTGGTTCGGCGGCTGCCGCCGGACCGCGACCCCGGCGTGCGCGTCACCGACTACGGCATCCGGGGCCTGCACCTGGCCTACGACCTGCTCGACGGATGGGACGCGCTGGTGCTGGTGGACGCGATCCCCGATCGCGGCGAACCGGGACGCGTGGAGGTCTTCCGTGCCGAATCCGGTGGCGGTGCTGCCGGATTCGATGGGCACGCCATGCACCCGGAGGCCGTCTTCGAGACCGTGCGCGCCCTCGGCGGCGCGGTGCCGCCGACGGTCGTGGTGGGTTGTCAGGTGTGGTCGGTCGACGAGCGTATGGGACTGACCGACGTGGTCGCCGCCGCCGTGCCCGCCGCGGTCGCCGCGGTCGGCGACGTGCTGGCCGAACTACTCGCCCGGCAGGAGGTGTGAGCCGTGTGCCTCGGAATTCCCGGCCTGGTCGTGGAGATTCTCGACGGCTATCACGACCAGATCGCGCTCGTCGACGTTTCCGGTGAGCAGCGGAAGGTGAATGTCGGCCTGCTGGACCAGGATCCGGTCCGGCCCGGTGACTGGGTGATCATTCACATGGGCCTGGCGGTGGAGAAGACCGACGCGGCCGGCGCGGCCGCGGCCCTGGACGGGCTGCGGCTGCTGCGCCAGGGAGACGCGCCATGAGCGCCGCGCGCGGCCGGCGCCGCGTGGTGGTGCGCGGCGTGGTTCAGGGTGTCGGCTTCCGGCCGTTCGTGTACACCACCGCCGCTGAACTGTCGCTGGCCGGCTCGGTGTCCAACGACAGCTGCGGTGTGATCATCGAAATCGAGGGCGCGACAGCGGATCTGGCGGAGTTCGTGCGGCGGATGCGGTCGGATGCGCCGCCGCTGGCGGTCGTCGAATCCGTCGAGTGCCTCGAGATTCCGGTGCGCGGCGGCACCGGCTTCCATATCGCCGCGACCAGCCGGGACGGGACCGGGCGCACACTGGCCTCACCCGATGTGGCGATCTGCGCCGAGTGTGTCGCCGATCTGTGCGATCCGGGCAACCGGCGCTACCGGCACCCCTTCGTGAACTGCACCAACTGCGGTCCCCGGTTCACCATCATCGCGAGCCTGCCCTACGACCGCGAGCGCACCAGCATGGCCGGCTTCCCGATGTGCGCGCGGTGCGCCGGCGAGTACGCCGATCCCGCCGACCGGCGCTTCCACGCGCAGCCCATCGCCTGCCCCGACTGTGGTCCCCGGTTGTCCTACACCGGCCCGGGCGCCGGTGACCCGGTCGCCGCCGCGCGAGAGTTGTTGCGCGCCGGCGGAATTCTCGCCGTCAAGGGCATCGGCGGGTACCACCTGGCCTGCGACGCCGGCAACGAGACGGCAGTCGCCGAGCTGCGCCGGCGGAAACGCCGCGGGGACAAGCCGTTCGCCGTCATGACGGCGGATCTGGATACGGCACGGCGTATCACCGAAATCGACGAGACGGCCGCCCGACTGCTGACCGGGCCCGCCCGGCCCATCGTGCTGCTGCCACGCGCCGCCCGCGCCGCTGGTACCGAAACCGGCAGGCGCGCCCCGGAACTCGCCATCGCGTCGTCGGTCGCCCCGCGCAACCCCGATCTCGGTGTGATGCTCGCCTACACGCCGCTGCATCTGCTGCTCTTCGGCCTGCCCGGCGACCCGCCCGGCCCCCGGGTTCTCGTGATGACCTCGGCGAACCTCGGTGGCGAACCCATCTGTTACGACGATGCCGACGCCCGGACCCGGCTGGCGGGTCTGGCGGACGCCTGGCTCGCGCACGACCGTCCCATCCTGGTGCCCTGTGACGATTCGGTACTGCGGGTGGTCGACGGCATGGAACTGCCATTGCGCCGTTCCCGCGGCTTCGCCCCGCTGCCCCTGGCCCTGCCGCTGCCGGTCCAGCCCACGCTCGCGGTGGGTGCGGATCTCAAGAACACCTGTGCCGTCGGCGACGGGCGCTATGCCTGGCTCAGCCAGCACATCGGCGATATGGACGATCTGGCGACGCTGCGCGCCTTCACCGACGCCGAACGCCATCTCGAGGAGTTGACCGGCGTGCGACCGGTCGTCCTGGCCGCCGACGCCCACCCGCGCTACCGCTCGACCGCGTGGGCCCGGGAACAGGCGGGCGAGCGGCCAGTACGCACCGTGCAGCACCATCACGCGCACATCGCGGCGGTCATGGGTGAACACGGACTCGATCCGGCCGCCGCCGTCCTCGGAATCGCCTTCGACGGCACCGGATTCGGGCCCGACGGCGCGATCTGGGGCGGTGAGGTGCTGGCGGCCGGATACAAGGGCTACCGTCGGCTGGCGCACCTGCGCTACGTACCGCTGGCCGGTGGCGACGTGAGCGTGCGCCGTCCCTACCGCATGGCGCTGGCGCACCTGCGCGCCGCCGGAATCGAATGGACCGAGGATCTTCCCGCGGTGGCCGCGTGCCCGCCCGCCGAGCGCGCCGTGCTCGCCCACCAGCTGGACACCGGATTGGGCAGCGCGCCGACCTCGAGCATGGGCCGGCTGTTCGACGCCGTCGCGGCACTGGCCGGGGTCCGGTTCGAGGTCGACTACGAAGCGCAGGCCGCGATCGAACTGGAATGGCATGCACGCGGGGTGGACCCGGGGTCCGATCGCTACCGGTTCGCGAGGCCGGATCGGGCCGGAGACGGGGACGGTCCGTCGGTGTTCGACGCCGCCCCGGTGATCGGCGCCGTGATCAAGGATGTGCGGGCGGGCATCCCGGTCGGGATCATCGCGGCGCGTTTCCACGACGCGGTCGCGCGGCTGGTCCTGGGCCTCGCGGCCGACTACGCCACCCCAGCCACCCCGGTCGTGCTGACCGGCGGCGTGTTCCAGAACGCGCTGCTGCTGTCGGCCGCGCGTGGACTGCTGGTGGACAACGGTTTTCGAGTCTTGACCGCTCATCGGTTGCCGCCCAACGACGGCGGCCTGGCATTCGGGCAACTACTCGCCGCCGAGGCGGGTTGAGCGAAGGGAGCAGCAAATGTGCCTGGCAGTCCCGGGAAGGGTTCTCAGCCTGCAAGAACGCAATGGCACCTTGATGTCGATCGTGGATTTCGGCGGCGTGCAGAAGGATGTATGCCTGCAATACATCCCCGACGCCGCGGTCGGCGACTACGTCGTGGTCCACGTCGGTTTCGCCATTCAGCGGCTCGACGAGGAATCCGCCCTGCGGACACTCGCCGAGTTCGAGCATCTGGGTGTTCTGAAGGAGGAGTTCGGGAACGGATTCGAGATCGCGGCCGCGCAGGCGGGCCTGGCGAATCCCGAAGCAGTGCAGGAGTCGACAGGACAGGAGTCGGATGAACCGGAGGTGGGGTCGTGAAGTACCTCGATGAATTCAGCAACCCGCAGCTCGCCGGGGTTCTCCTCGAGCGGATCCGGGAAAGCGCAACGCGCCGCTGGGCGATCATGGAAGTGTGTGGCGGGCAGACGCATTCGATCATCCGCCACGGCATCGATCAACTGCTGCCCGAGACGATCGAAATGATCCACGGACCCGGCTGCCCGGTGTGTGTGACCCCGCTCGGCATGATCGACAAGGCCCTCGACATCGCCGCGCAGCCCGGCGTGATCTTCTGCTCGTTCGGCGACATGCTGCGGGTACCGGGCAGCTCCAAGGACCTGTTCCGGGTCAAGAGCGAAGGCGGGGACGTCCGGGTGGTGTACTCGCCGCTCGACGCGCTCGAGCTGGCGCAGGCCAACCCCGATCGGCAGGTGGTGTTCTTCGGCATCGGCTTCGAGACCACCGCGCCCGCCAATGCGATGACCGTCTATCAGGCGAAACGCCTTGGCATACGGAACTTCTCGCTGCTCGTCTCGCACGTGCTGGTGCCGCCCGCCATCGCCGCGATCATGGAATCACCGTCGTGCCGGGTGCAGGCGTTCCTGGCCGCCGGACATGTCTGCACGGTGATGGGTACCCGTGAATACCCGCCGCTCACCGACAAGTACCGGGTGCCGATCGTGGTCACCGGGTTCGAGCCGCTCGACATCCTCGAAGGCATCCGGCGCACCGTCATTCAGCTCGAATCCGGACGCCACGAGGTGGAGAACGCCTACCCGCGAGCCGTCGCCGAGGCGGGCAACCCGGTCGCGAAGGCGATGCTCGAAGACGTCTTCGAGGTCACCGACCGCGCCTGGCGCGGGATCGGCGTCATACCGCGCAGTGGGTGGCGGCTCTCGGAGCGGTATAGCGAGTTCGACGCCGAACAGCGATTCGCCGTCGGCGACCTGCACACCGCCGAGTCCTCGATCTGCCGTTCCGGTGAAGTGCTGCAAGGGCTGATCAAGCCGCACGAGTGCGCGGCCTTCGGGAAGGAGTGCACGCCACGCAACCCCCTCGGAGCCACGATGGTCTCCTCCGAGGGCGCGTGCGCCGCCTACTACCTGTACCGGCGCCTGGACCTGCCCGCGGAGGTGGCACATGCGTGAGGAGATCTCGGCGCCCGTCGACCTGGCGAACTGGGTGTGCCCCATGCCATTACGGGATTCACCCACCATCGTCATGGGGCACGGTGGCGGCGGCGCGATGTCGGGGGAACTGGTCGAGCATCTGTTCCTGCCCGCCTTCGGCGCGGCCGCCGAGGCCGGGATGGGGGACTCGGCGGTGCTCACCGTCGGGGAGTCCAGGCTCGCCTTCAGCACCGACTCCTTCGTGGTCAAACCGATGGTGTTCCCGGGCGGATCGATCGGCGAGCTCGCGGTCAACGGCACGGTCAACGATCTGGCCATGGCCGGTGCGCGACCGCTGGCGCTGTCGACGGCGTTCATCCTCGAAGAGGGCACCGCGCTGGCCGAGATCGCGCAGATCGCCGGGGCGATGGGTACCGCCGCACTCGGCGCGGGCGTCACCCTGGTCACCGGTGACACCAAGGTGGTCGACGCCGGGCACGGCGACCGGGTGTACATCAACACCACGGGTATCGGCGTGATCGACGAGGGCGTGGACATCCGTCCCCAGCGCGCGAGTGTCGGGGACGTGGTGATAGTCAGCGGCGATATCGGCTTGCACGGCGTCGCGGTGCTGAGCTGTCGCGAGGGACTGGAGTTCGGCACCACGGTGTGCAGCGATACCGCACCGCTGCACGGCCTGGTGGCTGCCATGCTCGCCACCGGCGCCGACGTGCACGTGCTGCGCGACCCCACGCGCGGCGGTCTGGCCGCCTCGCTCAACGAGATCGCCCATACGGCGAAAGTCGGTGTGGCACTGGAGGAGAACAACATCCCCATCCCGGCCGAGATCCGCGACGCCTGTGGGCTGCTCGGCCTCGACCCGATGTACGTGGCCAACGAGGGCAAGCTGGTCGCCTTCGTCGCGGCCGAGGACGCGGATCGGGTGCTGGCCGCCATGCACGCCCATCCACTCGGGACGCGGGCCGCTGCCATCGGCGTCTGTGTGTCCGAGCATCCGGGCATGGTGGTGGCCAGGACCGCCCTCGGCGGTACCCGGGTGGTGGATCTGCCGGCCGGCGAACAGTTACCCAGAATCTGCTGAGGCGGAAGGGAATTCGCCCATGGACCCGGTCCACATCGACGGGACCGAGATGTTCGCGCGCTACGCCTACGCGCCGAACGCGCTCGGCTACTGCGGGCCGCCCGATTCCGCCGGGCTGCGTGACGGGTCGAGCGCGGCGGTGCGGGCGACGGCACCGCTGTTCTCCGGGGCATGGCCGTATCTGTGCGTGATGTCCGCGCTCACCGGGATCGCGGATCCACTCGACGCCCGGCTTGTCGAATCCTATTGGCTCGGTGGCGGAATCGGCGCCGCGCTGGATCCGGCCGAGTTCGGCGCGGCCCTGCTCGCGCGCATCGGGCCGGTCGCCGGACAGTACTGGGCGCACCTGAGCGCCCGCCTGGCCGTGGAGGCCGCGCCCAACCACAGCTTCCACGTGCTCGGCGTGTATCCCTGGTCCCGGCTGCTCGATGCGGCGGGTGCAGGCCCGGCCCTGCGGATTCTCGACGACTGCCGGATCACCTGGGCGCGAGTGATCGATCGGAGCGACTCGCAGGTTCTGGTCCGGTCCCGCCGGTTGAGCTGGAATGGCTCGAGCCTGGGCCTGTCCAGGCCCGAGGACCGGACCCTGCCCGTCTGGCACGACGGGTACGCCGCCGTGCCCGACGTCGAGGTCGGCGACATCCTCGCGGTGCACTGGGATCACCTGTGCGGGCGGCTGTCACCCGCCCAGGCTGCCGCGCTCGCTACCACGACCGTGCGCCAGATCAGGGTGACCAACGATCGGCTGGCGTTCGACCGCTCCGCCGCGACGGTGGGTTCGAGGTCGGATGGCTGAATTCCCATCCGGACCTCGACCACGTCGGTTGCCGCCGAAATTCGATGAGTGCCAGCGCATCCGGGACCCGATCAGGACCGGCCTAGGCGCTCGGCCAGGATCGTGGCCCGGGCCAGCTGGACTTTGCGGGCCTGGCCGGAGGCGAAGGCCATCAGTCCGAGCGGGGTGCGTAGCCGGAGTTCGTCCTCGATGCGCGTGCCTTCCGGGCCGTCGGCGAACTCGAAGCGGTAGGCCATGTGAACGCCGCCGGGGCTGTTTACCTCACCCCAGACCGCCTTGCCGGGCGTCCCCTCGAGCGACACCCGGATTCGGTTGTCGTATTTCAGCCCGAGGAGCCGGAACCGTTCGACGGCAACGTACGAGCCTTCCTGGACATCCTCGACCGCCACGACGAGTGGCGACAGGCCGATGTAGTTCTCGGGCCGGATCAGATGCTCGTAGGCCGCTTCCATCGGAGCAGGGACGGTGAACGTGTTACGGAGAATCTTTTCCGGCATTCCCGAACTCTAGCGGTCACGCCGGTATCGGCTCGGCACGACGAGTGACCCGTCACCTGAATGTGTGATGCCTCGGGCCGCGCGAATCGGGCACGCTGTCGTTTCGGCCGCCGGTATGGCCCGGATCAGATGGTGCCTGTGACGAGGAGCGTCTCCATGACCAAGAGCGACGAATCGACGATGACGGTGGATCAGGCGCGGAAGATCTCTGCGCCGCTGTATGCCGCGTTGAACAGGCCGGCCGAGAAGGACGTCGCAGCACTGCTGGCCGAGGCGTGCAACGACGACTACCGGTCGTTCCACACCAACCAGGATTTCCTGACGCGTGACCAGCTGGGTGAGGTGTTCACGCGGATGGGGGAGACCGTCCCGGATCTGGCGTGGGAGGTCGTCGACATCCACGTTGTCGACGACATGATGATCGTGCGCGGCGAGGCGACAGGGACGCCCGTGGCCGAGTTCTGGGGTGCCGCCCCCACCGGAAAGTCCTTCCGCACCATGGCCATCGACGTGTTCACCGTCCGCGGCGGAAAACTCGCCACGGGCTATCACGTCGAGAACTGGGCGACCGCGCTGGAACAACTGCAAGCCTCGTAGCACGTCCTCGGCGAGCAACGGGCACGATCCTGGTGTTCCCGAAGCCGGAGTAGCACTCAGGCCGGCGGGTGAATTTCGGTGACGATGGTGTACAGCTCGATGATGGTGCCGTCCTGGGTGCGAGCGATGTCCATGCCGACGACCACCGGGGACTGCCCTGCGGGACCGTAGTGGAATCCGAGGTGGCCGATGTCGTCGAGTTCGGACGCCGGGCCCGCCGGGCGGAAGACCCAGTCCGGGTTCTCGGCGCGCAGCTCCTCGGCGCGATGCTCGAGTTCCTTGCGCCCGTGCATGATTTGTTCCGCCTCGTGCCAGATCACGTCCGCGGCATAGGTTTCGGCGATGGCCGCGGCACGGCGTGCCGGATCGGGCTCGTTGAAGACATCGAGGAGGTTGCGGCGCATGAGGTCGGCGGGGGAGAGCGTCACGGCAGGTCCTCTCATATGGGTGGACGTTGCGATTCGCGATCGAGTGTGCCCGTACGGGACAATCCCGGGCCGCGGGTGCGAGCTCGGCCAGGGAAGTCTCACTACCCGGTGCGGCGGTGCCGACCGGGAGCTGTTGGCCTGACGCTCGCCGCACGTCGAAGGTCTGGTAGATCATTTTCCGGGCGCTGTTCGAGCCGGGCGTAGCAGTCGGCGCTGACCCCGGTGAGTCCGGCGGCCTCTTCCGCGCGGAAACTGGCCCAGTTCGTTGCCGGTCATCATCACAGCCTACGTACCGGACCGATCGGATCGGTCGCGACACCACGCCGTGGTTTCGGATCAAGGTCAACGAAATCGCCAGAATTATCCAGTGAGGGATTACCAACCGACCGAATCCTCACTGCCACAACGGAAATCGCCGCTCTTATGGCCTGGCGCCATCGACATTGAACACAGCAATCACGTAAACGAGCCAGCACAATATGGGGGCGGCGGGGTTGCTCGTAAGCTCGCAGCCGACACCGGGACTCAGAGCGCTCGCCAGGTCCAGGGCTTCGGCACCAGTCCACGGAGGCACGCGATGCGGTGCTCGGCTTCTATCGCGGCTGCTTGCCTCGTATCCGATCGGCCGAGCGCAAAACCGACCCATCGGAGCTCCTGGATATCGGCAAGTACCCGATAGCCCGGCCATCGGGTCACGTCGTAGCCGCCGTAGGCGTTGACAAAGCTCTGATACTGGCCGGCGGTGATCCGTCGGAAGTCGGTGTGGTCGACCGCCAGTTGAATGAGATCCCATTCGCGCCAGCCCAGGGACACCTTGTCGAGATCGAGCACAGTGGGATCACCGGAGTGCGGGACCACGAGATTTCCTTGCCAGGCGTCGCCGTGTATGACGCAAGGCGGCGACGGATCGTCCAGTTCGTCGTACTGCTGGCGTAGCCGCGCATACTGCTCCAAAAGCCACGAGCGGTCGGCTTCCTCGATCGTGGTTGCGGACTCGATGCGTTCCGGCAGTCGATCGAATGGCGCGTAGCTCGGCAGCTGGAACTCGGTCGGGGGCGTCAACGCGTGCAACTGGCGGAGCATCGTGCCCAGCTCTTCAGGTGTGGACGGCCTGTGGTCGGGGATCAGTGTCCACCAGGTTACGGGCCGTTCGTCCACCACCGTGGGCTGTGGAATCGAGTTCACCGCTCGCACTGTCGTGATGCCATTTCGGTTGAGCCACTGGGAGATAGACAGTTCTCGTTGTGCCGTCCTGTAGCTGTGCGGCTCGCCGATCCGTGCCACGATCCCGTTGGGCAACTCGAAGATCGCATGCGAGCCATCGCGGATTGTCACCGGGCCGTGCGCATCGACGTTGCCGAGTTTCGCCGCCCGGGACAGCACCTCGGCGGCGGTGATCTGCGGTCCAGGTCGGTTCACGAGGACACCTCGAACGCCTCGCGCTCGTCGGTGAGCACGCCGTACAGCCCATACACCTCGGGGATGCCAAGGTGCTTGATCGACGCACGAGTCAGCACTTGCAATTCGTCGCGAATACGTTGGGAATGAAGCTCTTTCGCTTTTCGCGCGGCTTGTAATCCGAGCTCGGCTGCTTCCTGGGGGTCGCCTATCCGCATGGTCAGCGTGGCCAGTCGCGTCAGCGAGAAAGTTCGTGACCGAGGATAGCTCTGGCCTTGTCGCCGGATGGCTTGGCCAATCCGTGGTGCGGCCAAATCCATTTGATTTCGGGCCAACGCGACCGGTATGAGGGCCTTGCCGGTGCTGCCCAAGTGCTCGGCTTCGTCGTAGTAGCACATCCACGGCGCATCTTCGCCGGGCACGCTGTCGGCGAAGTAATCGTCTGAGCGCGCGACCTCGTTCAACGTCTCGTCGGTGCGACCGAGGGCGGCGAGGAACTGTGCGCGTAGCGCGCTGAGCATGGCGCGGGTGGTGGCAGAAAGCCGGTCGGACCGAACTTGGGCGAGTTCGATCAATGACAGGGCGTTGTCGGCGCCGCTGGTGTAAGCCGTCATTCGGGCCATGTCGGCGAGCGTGCTCGCGCGTAGTTCCCACGATCCGGCGGAGTCTGCGCACCAGAGGGCGAATCGGGAGTGTCGCTCTGCGGTGGTGAAGTCGGCGATATCGAAGGCGGCAAAGGCTGCGACGCCGCTCAGGTTGCCAACGGCCTCGAACAGTGCTCGGCGCGTTTCGGGTGCGGTCTTTCCTCGCACGAGCGGTGCGAACGAGTAAAGCTGTTGGCTGGCAGCGGTATTGGCCGATCCGCCGCCATGAAGGTTTTCCGTGGTTGCGGCGTGGCGGGCGGCTTCTTTCACTCGCTCGACATCGGACCATGCGACGCTTTCGGCGTACCGGGTATCAGGTGCGTAGCCGGCGGGCACGGACTCCAGGTTGAATGGGCTGAACACGTTGGCGGCGAGCGATTTGCCGGGTTCATCAGCGCTGGTGAGCGAGCTCGCGCCAGCACGCCGCCTCTCTCGTCGATCGCCGTCCGCCTGGGCGCGAAGGGTGACAAGCGCTCCGTTTGCCTCGAGGGCGTTGTCGATCGCGGCAACAAGCTCAGGCGAGGGAAGATTGGAATCTTCCCACTCGGTCATGGTGACGTACTGGCGCGAATAGCCGATCTTGGATGCCAGTACGCGCTGAGAGATGCCCGCCTCTTGTCGGAGGCGTTTGATTTCGCGCGCCAGATCGTCGGCAACCGATGGCGGTTGCCGATCGGGTTCGGTCGCCGGGTCACCCTCACCCCTGGTCATGGGTTCATTCTGGTCTACCGAGCAGGTATGGCAAGTCGGCTTTCGTAGCGACTCGCCATCTTTCTTGCCTGGCGAGTGCCGCGGTTTCCTCGTTGTGGACGACGCCGCGAATTGCGCGGCTCACACCCGGGCGATGAGGGAGCGCTGATGCACCGAGGTGGCAGGGTCTTCAGGTTCCCCGGGGGTGTGTTGGAACTTCAGGCCATCGGGGACGAGTCCGAGGACTGTCCGGGGTTCTACCTGGATTTTCTCGAGTTCAACGAGGGTGTCGGCGAGCACGAGTTATCGCTGGAAAGGTCAGACATGCGTTACAAGCCAACGTGTTTGGGCTACCTTCGGACTGACGTGTCCGGGGTGGCGCAGCTGTGGGACCAGAGCCAAATCCGCAAGCTCGCAACACGTCTGGGCTACGACTTCGCCGACATGGTGATCTATGACCCGAAGTTCGGCCGTCCCCCGTTGGCTCGACTGAAGGCGCAAGCGACCCGTTTGGATGTCGAAGCGGTCATTGTCCCTGGTCCTGAGCACTTCGAGGGCGGGGAGGTACCCGGGACGCTGGTCGAGCAACTCGACGTGATCACCGTGAACCCCGAAGAGACATACGCCCGACGACCGATGCCACCCCTTCGGGATCTCCCGTCTGCACGTACGGATGGGGCATGACGGGGAACACCGGTCGATGCGCTGGACCGAGTTGTTCGTGGCGATCGTGGCCGCCTTCGCGACATCCGTTGTGGTTATGGCGGGATCGGTGCTCGCGGTCGCGCGGTTCGTATTCAACTTCACGCCAACCGAACTCGTCGCCGATGGGGATACATCCGTAGTCCGTGCCGTGGCTTGCCGAATCTCCCTCTGCAGGATCGAGAGCGGCGTGCATGCGCGCGCCGCTCGGGGTGCCCCGTCCTCGCTTCGCTTTCGTGCCCGTCGAGTCAGGGTGAAGCCTCAGATGCCGGAGGAACCGGGGAGGAGATCCACGCTGCCGGATTCGAGCGGATTCGAGCTGCCGGAACCGATGCCGCCTCCACAGCCGGGCTGTGAGGGCGGTTGTGCGGGGGTGGATCCCAGTGGCGCGGCGACCACGGTTACCGGGGTGGAGGCGGTTTTGAAGGCCTGCTCCACGCTGAGGTTGTGTGTTCCGGCGGTAGTCGGCACCCAGAAGACCGATGTGTGGTAGCCGATTCCCGCGTGGCCGAAGGTCGACGGCGACGGGGCGCTCGCAATGCACTGGCCGTTGTCGTAGAAATTCACGGTGGGTTTGGAGATCAGGTAGACGTTGGCCTCCGACACGATCTGGTAGGTGTGGCCCACGACGATCGACGATGCCGGCCCGCACGTGCTCGCGCTCGTGCCCGTGCACTCGTTGACCGTGATGGGTCCGAGGTCGGCGGAGGCGGAGGGAGCGGACAATGTGGCGATGGTCGCAGCCAGTGCCACAGTGGTTGTGCCCCAGGCTATTCGGTGCAGGGGGCGGTCGGTGATAGGCATGTGTGAAGTCCTCGTTCGTACCCTTGGTATGGGGTCGACAGAATCTAACGTTCATCAATTGTGAAAGCTGTCAATTTCAGAAAGTTCATGTGCCCCAACTTCCTTGGGCGGAATCTCCGGGGTCAGACCGAAGGTGAACAGCACCTTCGGTGCTGTGCGGCCAACCTCGGCGGTACCCCAGTTCCATGCGGCTGCCGCGGCAATGAGGGCTTTGCAACGGAATAGTGCTGGCCCCCACCGCAATCCAGGCTGCCTGTTAACGAGTGTGTTTCCGAGATGTGGTCCCGGTGAGTACGGCGATCTCTTCCACACGGGAACTCGCCCGTTCGTTGCCGGTCGTCACCACAGCCTACGTACCGGACCGATCGGATCGGTCGCGACGTCACGCCGTGGTTTCGGGTCACATGCCGGCGAGGCCGATGAATTCGTGTACCGATCGGACGCTGCCGGCGCCGTCGCCGACGGCGGCGGCGATGCGCTTCATCGATCCGGCGCGCATGTCGCCGACCGCGAAGATGCCCGGCACGCTGGTCTCGAACGGGAGGGGGCCGCGGCCCAGGGTGTCCCACATGTCTTCCGCGGTGCCGGGGCCGAGCGCGATGTCGGTGAGAACGAATCCGTCGGAATCGAGGCGGATATCGGCGAGCCAGGAGGTCTCCGGGTCGGCGCCGATGAAACAGAACAGGCCGGAACACGGGAGCCGCAGGGGTTCGGGTGCGTTCTTGCTGGACACGGTGACCGATTCCAGCCGATCGTCGCCGTGCAGTGCGGTGACCTCGGTGCCGAGCCGGATGTCGATCGCGGGGTTGGCCTCGATGCGGTGGGCGAGATAGCTCGACATCCCGGCGGACAGATCTCCCGATCGGATCACGAGGGTGACCATGCACCCGCGGCCGGCCAGGAACAGCGCGGCCTGTCCGGCCGAGTTCGCGCCGCCGATCACCGCCACCGGGGTGCAGGAGCAGGTGCGGGCCTCGATTTCGGTGGCCGCGTAATAGATTCCGCGCCCTTCGAAGTCCGTCCAGCGCGGCAGATCCAGCGCCCGGTACTTCACCCCTCCGGCGAGAATGACCGCCCGCGAGTAGGCGACAGCGCCGTCGGACAGCGTCACCTCGAACAGCGCACCGGTGCGTCGCACCGAGACGACCCGGCACGGACTGTTCAGCGAGGCGCCGAACTTCTGCGCCTGCACCATGGCCCGGCCGGTGAGGTCCGCGCCGCTGATGCCGTGCTCGAATCCGAGATAGTTCTCGATGCGGGAGCTGGAACTGGCCTGCCCGCCGACCCCGACCGCGTCGAACACGACCGTGCGCAGCCCTTCGGAGGCGGCGTAGACGGCTGCGGCCAACCCTGCGGGCCCGGCCCCCACGATGATCAGATCCGTTGCGGCCGAATCGGGTTCGGATTCGGCCGAATACGCGAGGCCGAGGGCCGCGGCGACCTGCGCCGGATTCGCGCCGGTGATCACCCCGGTCGGCGTCACCGCCGCGGGCAGCCGTTCGCCGGTGACGCCGATCGTCCGCGCGAGCGCCGCGCCCGCGGCGCTGTCGATGTCGAACCAGGTATAGGCGATGCGCGCGTGCGCGGCCCAGGACCGCAATGCCAGCGACTCGCGTGACAGTTCGCTGCCGAGCATGCGCACACTGAGCGCGGCGGCGCCGGACTGGAGTTCGCTACGGCGGGCGAGAAATGCGGTGAGGATGAGGTCCGACAGTTCGGTGTCCTCGTCCATCAGCCGGCGGAAGGCGGCCGGGTCGATCCGGATGATGGAGCCTGCCGCGGTGACACGTGCGGTCAGATACGTCGACTGCCCGGTGAGCAGGTTCAGCTCGCCCAGGAACTGACCCGGCGTGCACGAAACCACCAGTGCCTCGGGCAGATCCGTAGTCGCCACTCGCACGATCTCCGCGGCGGCGGTGGTCAACACGATGAAGTCGTAGGTCCGCTGCCCGGTCCCGTACAGCACCGCGCCCGGCTGCACGACCTCGACGCTGCCGTATCCGCGCACCCGCTCGAGTTGTGCATCGGACAGGACGGGGAAGCGGTCGGCTTCGGGATCGTGCGCGGGCGCGGCAGGGGTCACTGGGTCGACCCGTCGGTGTCGCCGAGGAAGTCGCCGACGTCGGCGGCGAATGCCCGGGCGTGCTGGAAGAGGAATCCGTGCGCCGAATCGGGATAGATCTTGATGCGCGCCTGCGGAATCAGCCCGGCGAGCAGATACGAGAAGTGGGGCAGGATCATCGGGTCGCTGTCGCCGTTGGCGACGAACACCGGATGCGTGATCGCGCTGACCCGCTGCAGCGCCGCGTGATCGGGAATGCCCCACTCGCACACGGCGTCGTACTGCGCCTGCCGGGTCTCCCAGGAGGTGGGCTGGTCGGCGTCGGTGGTGCGGCCGTAGATGCGGCCGAGGGTTTCCTCACCCGCTTTCCGGCTGGCGGGGGAGGAGGTGAAGAAGACATCGAGATATCCCTTCGGTGCGGTCTGGAGTGTGCCCACCGCACCGATCACCTCGGGAGCCCACCCGTGCATTCCCGCGCCGCCGCGTGGCGCCGAGGACGCCAGGACGAGCTTGCGCACCAGGTCGGGCCGGATCAGGGCGATCTCCTGGGCGACGAAGCTGCCGATCGAGAAGCCGAGGATATCCGCCTGCGGGATATCGAGGGCCGCGAGGAAAGCGATGGCGTCGCGGGCCATCTCGGTGATCGTGGCGGGAGTCGTGCCGGTGGTGGCGCCCACGCCCGTGTTGTCGAACGCGATGACGCGCCGCCTGGCGGCGAGGGCGTCGACCAGCGTCGGGTCCCAGTTCTCCAGGTTGCCGCGAAAGTGCTGCAGCAACACCAGTGGCACTGTGCCGCTCCCGATTTCGCGATAGGCGTAGTCGATGCCATTGCCCGCGCGCACCACCTTGTTGGGGGCGGCCGCGTAGCTGAGCACGGTGGAGGTCATGTCGCTTCCCTTCGCAGGACTGTCGGTCAGCGGGCCGTTGCCGATCGGTCGGACCAGGTTGCCATTTCCCAGCACGACGATCACTCACCTATTCGCGTGACGGCAAGCTGTGCAGGGTGTTCGCAAGCTGGACCCGGGACTGGATGCCGAGCTTGGTGAACGCCGAACGCAGATGGGTGCCGATGGTGTTGACCGAGATGCCGAGCTCGGCGGCCGCGGATTTATTGGTGTGCCCCGCGCCGATCAGTGCCGCGACCCGGCGTTCCGAGGGGGTGAGCGAGGCCCAGCCGTCCGTCGAGTGATGCAGTGTGACAAGCCATTTGGAACGACGAGCACCGGCAGCCCGCATCACGTTCTGGATCTCGGCGGTCTTGGCCAGGGCATGCATGGTGTGGAATTCGTCCCACGCGCGGTCCAGTTCGGCCAGGCCGCGGCTGCGGTCACCGGCGGCGAGGAGGGCCCGCCCGTAGGATTCTGCTCCGCAGGCCCGCAGCAGGGGACGCGGGCTGCGGGCCAGTACCTGTGCGGAACGGCCGATGAGGTCCAGATCGCCACTGTCGCGGCCGCGCAGGTTCGACGCCATGCCCTCGAAACTGGCGACCCCCGGATTCCGGCTCGCCGCCACTTCCGCGACCGCTGTTGCCAGAGCAGTGAATTCGTGATCCATGGCGGTGTCGCCGATCTTGAAGAACAGGCCCGTCCAGCACGGCCACAGTGGCCAGTAGCCGTTGCACACACCGGCCCCGTCCAGGACGGGCCGCCAGGTGGCCATGGCGTTCTCGAACTCACCGCGGGCGGCGGCGAGCCAGCCGCGCATGACCCCGACCACGGGCTTGCGGGTGTGGTCGCCGCCTCGAACGATCTCGTCGGTGGTCCGGATGTGCTGGTCCGCGCGCTCGATGTCGCCCTGCAACAACGCCACCGCGACGCTCACCATGGCGGCGTCGCAGGCCTGCTCGGTGTTGCCGAGGGTGCGGCCGAGGTCGATGAGCGCGCGGGCTGCGGCATCTGCCTCGTGGAGGCGTCCGAGATTGAAGTGCAGCCACATTTCGCTGCCACACAAGGCCGGCAGGATGGCTTCGGTCGCGCAGTGGTCGGTGCGGGCCTGATCGAGCAGTGCCTGTGCGTGGTCGTAGCGGTCGAGGAACTGCAGCTCGATGATCTCCTCGGCCAGGTAGGAGACCCCGCCGAGAGCGCGGAGCTCGCGGAAATGGCCCAGTGCCGTGAGGTGGCGGGCATCGTTCTTCGCGGCCTCACCGGCGGCCTGCAGCGCCAGGCCGAGCGCCTCGCGGTCGTCGACCGTACGGGCCAGGTCGAGTGCGGCCTCGCTGACGCGGATGGCGGCGGGCCCGCGGGCGATGCGGGTGTTGGCCAGGGCAGCGGCGGCGCGCAGGCGGGCGGTGACCGTGGGCTCGAGGGTTCGGGTGCCGAGGACCCGCTCGGTGCGCGCGACAAGATCGCTGATGCGACCGCTCAGCCACAGTGCCTGGGCCACTTGGGTTTCCACTTCAGCGGCATGGGTGTTGTCGTCCAGGCGAGCGAGGATCAGGTCGGCCACGGTGATGGCCTCGGTGGAACGCTGGGTACGGCAGAGCACCGACAGGCACCGTTTGCTGAGGTCGAGCCATGCGGTCTGGTCGGGGCGAACGGTCCGGAAGGCGAGCGCCGCCAGTTCTCCGGCCTCCTCGGGGTGGGTAGCCACCAGGGATTCGGCGACCTGAACCATGGTCGTGGCGCAGGGCAGATCGCCCGGACCGATCGCTTCCCGCGCGTGCGTGGCGGCGAAGAGTTCTTCGGAGGCTGCGAGGTAGTAGACGGCGCAGCTGCGATGCAGCCGTCGAGCGTGTGCGGCCGGAATACCGGCGCACACCGCGGCACGCACCAGGTCATGCCGGCAGTCCACACGCTCGCCCTCGGCGCGCAGCAATCCCGACTCCAAGGCGCCGGAAATGGCCTGTGGGAGCTGCTGTTCGGAGCTCGCGGTACCGATCCTGCCGAGGTCGGACACCGGAACCGCACGGCCTGCGATGGCGACGGTCTGCACGAGATCCCGCGCGGCGGCGCTGAGCTGTGCCAGCCCGGCGGCAATGGCCGCCGTGAATTCCACCGATACGGTGTCGGAGTCGTCGCGGGCGGTGGCTCGTGCGACATTGTCGATGATCTGGACGGCCAATGTGGGATTGCCATCGATGGCATCGAGGTATCCGCGCAGCCGCTGGTCGGGCAGGCGGCCCAGCCGATCCTGCGCGATCATGACCAGGTCCGGCAGCGCCAGCGGGCCCAGCCGAATCTGCTCGACGGCGGCGAGTCCGTGTCCGGGGAGATCGGCTTCCACATCGTCATCGCGGGTTGTCAGCACCCACACGACGGGCAGTCCGACCAGGCGTGGAATCAGTCTCCGCAGCAGGAACTGGCTGATCCGATCGGCGCGGTCCACATCGTCGACGGCGAGCAACAGTGGATCGGTGGCGGCGCGGTTCTCGAGCGCGGAGGCGACGGCTTCGACCAGGAGGAGCGGTTCTGCCGAGTGCGCGACGATGCCCGCATAGTCGGCGATGGCCAGCAAGGGATCTCGTCCGGAACGTAGCAGCCCCAGCACCGGCGCACCCGGCTGGACCTGCTCCGCGATGTCGCAGCGACCGGTCGCGACACGCATACCGGTCCGCTCGGCCTGGCGGCATATCTCCGACAGCAGTGCCGTCTTGCCGAGCCCGGCGGCGCCGGTGATCCAGATGATCGCGCCGGTGCCGTGCCTGCTCGCGCCTCGCAGCACCGCCAGCGCACGCCGCATCGGTTCGCTCCGGCCTCGCAACGGCTCGGAATGCAACGGACACCGCCTTTCCCCGCAGCCACCCTGGAATACCCATTCTGCGCGGCCGCTCGAGCTCCGGCATCGCTAATTCGACCAATCCGTGTTCGACGGGGCGGCTCGCCTCACCTGTTTGCGGTAGAGACGCCCCGACCCGCTCGCTCGATACTGGGGCGACGATCCGTGTGGACCATGCAGGCTGTCGTATGGCTTCATGCGCGGCTGGACCGAGGAGGAGGCATGCACGACGCGCATGGCGCGTCCGCGTCGCAGCCTGCCGGGGCGGGACCGCAGCTGGGCTGGCAGCGTAGTGGCCGCGGCGCGCATTCGACGGTGTTCCTTCACGGCTGGCCACAGACGTCCCACGCGTGGCGCCGGGTGCTTCCACTGCTGGACGAACTCTGTTCCGCGGTGGCCCTGGATCTGCCGGGAGTGGGCCGATCCACGCCCCAACCGCATGCGTTCGACAAGGTTACGATGGCCGCGAATGTGCATGCCGCGCTGGAGGATCTGGGCCTGGGCCGGGTGCTCCTGGTCGGGCACGACATGGGTGCACTGGTCGGCTATGCCTTCGCCCGACGGTATCCCGCCGCCGTCCGGGGACTGGTCAGTGTCGATACGGCGCTGCCCGGCATCGCCGGATGGGAGGACGTCACCCGCTCGCCGGCCTACTGGCATCTCGGCTTCCACAGCGACAGCTGCTGCGGCCGTTTCACCGCCCAGCGGCTGGTCCAGGGGAACGAGCGTGAGTACTTCCGCCGATTCATCGACCGCTTCGCCGCGCACCCGGAGGCGATCGGCGACACCGACATCGCCACCTACGCGTCGGGCTATCAGGGTGCCGATCGTCTTACCGCTGGGTTCAAGATGTTTCGTGCGCTACCACTCGATATCGCCGACAATCAGCACGCCACCGAGGCGCTCGAGGTGCCGATCCTGCTCGCGTTCAGCGAGTTCTCCCACGCGACCGTCACCGACACCGTCGCGCAAGGGCTCCATGACGTCGGAGTCGCGGACGTCCGCACCGCCATGATCCCCGATGCCGGGCATTGGCCGGCCGAGGAACAACCGGCGTCGCTGGCCCGAGCCATCACCGAGTTCGTCGAATCGATCGACTCCATCGATGAAAAACGGTGAGCATCAAC
The DNA here is from genome assembly GCF_042754245.1 of Nocardia sp. NPDC059228. Lineage (NCBI taxonomy): Bacteria > Bacillati > Actinomycetota > Actinomycetes > Mycobacteriales > Nocardiaceae > Nocardia > Nocardia sp. NPDC059228. Next base: position 40,351 of record NZ_JBHZAL010000032.1, read on the forward strand.
GAAAGAGAGTGCCGCGCTACCCGGACGGCAGCGCGGCAACCGAACCAATGCTGATCGGACTGGCATTCAGCGATATCGAGATCATCCGTGCCGACAGCTGAACCTCCGGTGGTGAGGTCGATCAGCTCTGGAAGATCAGTTCTGGAATTGCGAATAGGCGGCGGCGAACAATGTGTAGGGGTTCCCGTAACCGGGGAAGAGACCGGTCATCTCGTCGATAACCTCTTGCGCGGACGACAGTTTGGCGACAGCCCGGTCGAATGCCTCGATGTAGGAACGGGATTGCGCGATTTGCCGTTCGGCGTCGTCGTCGGGCGCGCCGGGATCCTTGTGCCCGGCGATGATCGTGGCGGGGTGCAGGTCGGCGATCTTGTCGATGGTCGCCAGCCATGTCCGGCGGCTGTCGGGCGTCGAATTCCACAGCCACATATGGATGTTGTTGTACACGGCGTCGCCGGAGCAGACGGTGTCCAATTCGGGGATATGGACCACCGTGTTGAGGACGCCGTCGGCGCCCCCGACTTCGACCAACCGCACCGGGTGGTCGTCCAAGGTCAGGGTTTCCGATTCCACCGGCTGCGGGAGTGCCGGGGTCCGGTCGAACCGGTCACCGAACCACGCGACCCAGTTCTGCTGCACCTCGGGTCCGAGGTTGTAGCGCGCTTCCTCGATGACGGTGGTGTTCAGAGCCAGCAGCCGGGCCTGCGGGAAAGCCTCGAGGACCGGGCCCGCGCCGAAGAAGTGATCGCCGTGACCATGGGTGATGACGATGCTGGTCAGGTTCTTGCCGGATTCGCCGATCCAGGCGGCGAGGCGGCGGCCTTCTTCGACCGTCATGAGCGCGTCGACCAGGATGGCGTCGCGCGCACCGGAGATCAGCGTGGCGGTCGACGCGGGCCAGGTGGCCGCGGTGTCCGGATCCCATCCCGGTCCACCGTTGATCGGCAGGTATCCGGTGTTGAAGACGTCGATCGTGAGAGACATGGCAATTGCTTTCGCTCGCAAGGGGCAATCGGTGGTCTGGACGACCCGGTAGCCGGATCACGGCTCGAGTATCCGGAGTCGGTTCCGGACGCTCCATCACCCGAATATGTGACCCTGCCGCAGGGCACTGATGTTGGTTCGAGAGTGGGCAGATCGAACGCAAGCTACGATTGACCAAGCAATTGCTTGGTAGAGGGAGAAGTAGTGAGCGATGACTTCCGGGGACGTGACGGCGCCGCGCTGGTCGCGGGTGGTACCGGTGGGATAGGTGCCGCGGTGGTCCGCGTGCTGGCGCACCGGGGCAGCGATATCGGACTCACCTATCGCGCGAATCGAGACGCGGCCGAGTTGCTGACGAAGGACGTCGAGCGGGTCGGACGCTCCTGCCGCGCCTGGGCGCTGGATCTCACCGATCCGAGTGCGGTCGCGGATGTCGTCGCGCAGTTCGAACAGCGATTCGGCAGTCTGCACACCGTGGTCTACGCCGCCGGACCCCACGTCCCGATGGTTCATCTGAGCAGCGTGTCGCCGGAGCAGTACCGGGAGCAGTTGACTTCCGACGCCGCCGCGTTCTTCAACCTGATGCACGCCACCTTGCCGCTACTGCGCCGGTCGCAGGGCTCCGTCGTCGCGGTGACCACCGCCGCAACCCGACGCTATCCCGTCCGGGATGGCCTTTCCGCGGGCACCAAGGGGGCAGTGGAAGCCGTTGCGCGCGGCCTGGCGGCCGAAGAAGGTCGCTACGGCATCCGCGTCAACTGCGTCGGTCCGGGCATGCTGACCGACGGCATGGCCGAACGCCTCATCGATTCCGGAGATCTCGACCAAACCGCGCTCGAGGTCGCCCGCCGTAATATTCCATTGCGCCGCTTCGGGAATGCGGACGACATCGCGGAAGCAGTCGCATTCCTCGCATCGGACCGAGCGGACTTCATCTCCGGCCAAACACTGGACGTCGACGGCGGCTACACGGTCTGACCGACTTCGCCGACCGACCGCTGGTTCGCTGACTGTGACGACTATCGGCCCGATTGCAGCCGACCCGGCTGAGCGTTCATTCATCCGCCGGGATGCCGAGGCGGGCGAGTTCGGTCCGGACGGTAGCGATGACGTCGGGGAGTGCGGCGGCGACCGGGGTGGAGAGGCCGACACCGAGGTCGAGGCGGTGAGCTTCGACGGCGATGACGACGAGTTCGGCGGGGACGCGGCCGAGGGCGCGGCCCAGGGGGAGAGCGTCGGGGATGCCCATGGCGTGGGAGCTGGCGGCGTGGGTGAGGCCGCGCAGGGCATCGACGGTGGTGCGCCAGACCCGGCCGGGGGTGGAAGGTTCACAGAGGACGGCATCGACCACGATCGCCAGCTCCGCGTCGGCCCAGAGATCCAGCAGACGCGTCGGCTCGCCGTCGCTCGATGCCACGAGAACGCCGGGCAGGCCCAGCCTTTCGAGTTCCGTGGCCACGGCGGGGCCGATGCCGTCGTCGTGCCGGTACTCGTTGCCGACGCCGATGACGACGGCTCGCGGACCGCTCATCGGCGCACCACGTCGAGCTCGAGGAAGTGGGCCGAGCAGGAGATGCACGGATCGTAGTTGCGGATGGTGCGTTCGCACAGGGTGGTCAGCGCCGCATCGTCCAGGTCGAGGTGCTCGGACACCATGTGGCGAAGATCGTCCTCGATGACAGCCTGGTTCTGGGAGGTCGGCGGAATGATGGTGGCCGTCCGGATGGAACCCGCGTCGTCGATTTCGTAACGGTGATAGAGCAATCCGCGCGGGGCCTCGCTGATGCCGTGGCCGACGCCCGGCTGTGGCGCGCAGGGCGCCGCGGGGTGCGCGGGCGGCTCGTAGTCGGCAATGAGGCGTAGCGCCTCATCGATGGCGTACACCACCTCGACGGTGCGAACCACGATGCTGCGGAAGGGATTACGGCACTCCGGACCGAGCCCGGCCGCAGCGGCGACCTCGCGGGCAACCGGGGAGAGACGCCGGGAGTTGAGGCTGTATCGAGCCAGGGGACCGGTCAGATAGCGTCGCCCGTCCAATCGCGCGTGCAGCGCGGTGGAATGCGGAACCTGTTCCTCGACCACGTGCTCGCCGAATTCACTTGCGGGGAAGTCGAGTCCGGTGCTGGTCGACACGGTGCCGTCCTCGATGGCGTAATGGTCCGGTGCGGTGGCCGCGAGTAGATCGTGGTCGAGCTCCAGATCCGGGAAGTCGAATTGCGCCACCCGGCAGGCGGTTTCGATCGCGTAGTCCTGGGCCCGGCGCAGCTGTTCGGCGACCGGTGCCAGATCGGCGCGGCCGGGCACCGAGTAGAAACCGCCGACCCGGACATTGATCGGGTGGATGGCACGGCCACCGAGCAGTTCGAGCAGCGTATTGCCCGCCTTCTTGATGGCCAGCCCGTGCTCGACCAGTTCGCGATGGTCGGCGGCCAGGGCGATGGCGTCCGGGTAGCCGAGGAAGTCCGGCAGGTGCAGCAGGTGAATGTGCAGGGTATGACTCGAGATCCACTCGCCGCAGTAGAGCAGCCGGCGCAGCGTGGTCAGCGGCGGCTCCAGTGCGACGCCGCATATCCGTTCGAGCGCGTTGCAGGCGCTGGTCTGATACGCCACCGGGCAGATGCCGCAGATCCGGGCCGTGATATCGGGTGGCTCGGTGTACGCCCGGCCGCGCAGGAAGGCCTCGAAGAAGCGCGGCGGTTCGTAGATATCGAGCTCTGCCCGCTCCACCCGGCCGTCCTCGACGACAACCCGCAGCGCGCCCTCGCCCTCCACGCGTGCCAGCGAGCTGACCCGCAACTGCCTACTGCGATGGCTCATCCCGGCTCCTCTCGGCGAAGTCCGGCGCGGCGACCGCGACCGTGCTGAACACTCGGTCGATATCGGCGGTATCCATGCCGTTGATCCGCAGGATCGGCAGCAGCGCACCGATATTGGGCCGTTCCATCGGGCCGAAGCAGCCGTAGCAGCCGCGATGGTAGGACGGGCACAGGGCGCCGCATCCCGCCTGGGTGACCGGGCCGAGACAGGGAATGCCGTCGGCGACCATCACACAGGTATTGCCGCGGCGCTTGCATTCGGTGCAGACGCTGGTGTTCGGCAGGTCGGGTTTGCGCCCGGCCAGCAGCGCGCACAGGGTTTCCAGCAGTTGGTGCCGGTCGATCGGGCAGCCGCGCAGCTCGTAGTCCACCGGCACATGCGCTGCGATCGGCGTTGCGGTGTCCAGCGTCGAAATGTATTGCGGGCTGGCATATACCACCGACGCGAATTCGGTGATGTCGGCGAAGTTGCGCAGCGCCTGGATGCCGCCGTGACTGGCGCAGGCGCCGATCGTCACGAGAATCCGTGACTGCGCGCGGATCTCGAGGATGCGGCGCTGCTCGTCGGGCGTGCTGACCGAACCCTCGACCAGCGAGACGTCATAGGGCCCGGGCTCGACCGTGCTGCTCGCCTCGATGAAATGAGCGATGCGGACCCGGCCCGCCAGCGCGAGCAGTTCGTCCTCGCAATCCAGCAGGGTGAGCTGGCAGCCGTCGCAGGAGGTGAACTTCCAGACCGCGAGAGTGGGTGTCGTCATCAGAGCTCCCGTACCGAAAGCAGGGGTTCGGCCACCGCGTAGTCCACGACCGGGCCGTCACGGCACAGCAGCAGCGGACCGAGCTGGCAATGGCCACAGCGGGCGACACCGCATTGCATATTGCGTTCCAGGGTGACCCGGATATCGGTGGGCGGGACGCCCTTGCGCAGCAGGGCGTTCGCGCAGAACCGCATCATCGGTTCGGGACCGCAGAGGAATGCCGTGGTGTTGCCCGGATCGACGACCAGTTTCGCGAGCGGTTCGGTGACGAAGCCGATCGGTCCCGTCCAGCCGGGACCCGGATGGTCGACGGTCTGGTGCAGTTCGAGCAGGCCGTCGCGAGCCCAGATCTGCTGGTCGTCCCGGAAGAGGATGTCATCGGGTGTGCGAGCACCGGTGATCAGGACGATCCTCCGAAATTCGGTGCGCCGCGCGAGCGCTTCCAGCACGACCGGCCGCAGCGGCGCCAGCCCGGCTCCGCCGCCGACGATCACCAGATCGCGCCCGGCGGCGGAGCCGAGATCCCAACCGGTCCCGAACGGTCCGCGCACTCCGATCGTCGCGCCGACCGGAGCGTCGTGCAGGGCCGCGCTCACCGCCCCGACCGAGCGGATGGTGTGCTCCAGGAAATCGACTGCGACACAGGGATTTCCACTGACCGAGATGGCGACCTCGCCCACGCCGAAGCGGTAGAGCATCATGAACTGCCCGGCCCGGAACCGTTGCGCGGCAGCGTCGATCGGGGCGAGCACCAGGGTCGCGGTATCGCTGGTCTGCAGGATGCGGCGTGCCACCCGATACGGGAGCATGGTATCCGCGGACGCGCCGGCGCGGGCCTCGGCGATCATCGGCCGTCACCTGACGTGCCCAGGCGTATCGGTGTGGCGGTACAGGTTTCGGTGGGATTGCGGTAGAGATCCAGTAACCGGGCGCGGGTGGCCTGCAATCGTTCGAGGAGCGCCTCGAACAGCAGCAGCGTCAGTGCATGGCCGAAACTCGGGTCGGCGTCGGCGAATTCGGTCAGCCGAGTCGAATCGAATTCGATCGCTTGCACGGGTTCGGCGGTAATCGCGCCGAAATGCCATCGGTACGGCGGAACCAGCCACGACCAGCCGAGCAGATCGCCAGGGCCGAGCGTCTGCACCACGACATCGCCACGCCCCGGCACCCCGGCGTCCAGCACCACCCGTCCCTCGTGAATGAGCCAGCAGCGGTCGGCCCGTTGGCCTTCCACGATCAGGCGCTGCCCGGCCGGATAGTGCACCGCATGCCCGGCCCGGGCCAGCGTTTCCAGCTTCGCGCGGTCGAGTGCTGCCAGCGAGGCGAACGCGGACAGTTCCTCAGCGGTGACCATCGCCGGCCTCCTCGCGCAGTTCGACGAGCCGGCCCATCTCAGCGGTCAGATCGATACCGGCCGGGCACCATGCGATGCAGCGTCCGCAGCCCACACAGCCGGAGCTGCCGAACTGGTCGTACCACGTGCCGAGTTTGTGGCTGAGCCACTGCCGATACCGGCTCTCGCCCGACTGCCGGACGCTGCCGCCGTGCACATGGGAGAAATCCAATTCGAAGCACGACGCCCAGCGCTCCCAGCGTTCGGCATGGTCGCCGGCGAGATCGGTGACGTCCTCGGTAGTGGTGCAGAAGCAGGTGGGGCAGACCATGGTGCAGTTGCCACAGGTCAGGCAGCGGCTCGCCACGTCCTCCCACTGCGGTGATTCGTGGGATTCGCGAATCACCGTGCGCAGGTCCGCATCCGGCATGCTGCGGCCCATGCGACCCGCTGCGGCCGCCACCTCGGCGCGGGCGTCCGTGATCTCGGCCTGGGTCGCCGGGTGTGAGCGGAGCTCGGCGAGTATGCGTTCGCCCGCCGCACTGCCCACCTCGACCAGGAACCGATGCCCGCTGTCGTCGATGCGTTCGGTGAGCGCGAGATCGTATCCGGCCGAGACGCCCGGCCCGGTGCCCATCGACGCGCAGAAACACACCCCGCCCGGCTCGGTGCAATTCACGCCGACGATGAACAGACCGGCGCAGCGGGCCGCGAAAGCCGAGTCCGGGTACGCATCTCCACCGAGCACCCGCTCCAGAATGCGGATGGCGGCCATATCGCAGCCGCGCACACCGAGGAATGCGGCGGGGCGATTCGGTTGCGGTGGCTGCGACGACGGCTCGGTCGCCGGTGTCGGCGTCGGACCATCTCCGGCCGCTACGAGATTCAGGTCGGCGTCGAGTCGTGCGATCAGGCGGTGCGGTGGATGCAGGAACTGCTTCCACGATCCCGGCCCGGCCGAATGCGCGAAGACCGCCTGGTCGGTGCGGCGATATACGCGATACCGGCCCGGCTCGGTGTGCACGCCCCACCCGGCGGGCAGTGCGGCCGGCGTGTCGAGTTCGTCGAGGATGATCGCGTCGTCGCGCGTCGTCGGGCCGATGACCCGATATCCGTTCTCCCGCAACACCACGACGAGCCGGTCCAGCCCGTCGCGGTCGATCGTCACGGTGTCGCCGATGGTCACGGAAGCCTCCGTTCTCGCGCGTCGTTCGATTCCAGTCTGGGCGGCGCGGCGCGCCCGCCAACAGCGTCGAAGGTCCTCGGCACGGGGCCGGAGTGCCCGGGTCGGAAAGTCAGTGGCGAGATCGGTCAGCCCCGGCTGTCCGCATCGGAGCGGGAGGCGGGTACGTGCTGCATCGACGAGTACCGTGCGGCGGCGATCTCCTCCTGGGCGCGCAGTTCCGCGCTGGTCCGCACATACGCGTCGGGGCCCGGAAAGGTCAAGGCCCGATGCCCGGTGTCGGTCCAGTGCACGAGATACGGCGGTGCGCCGTCCGTGCCGTGCACCTCTTCGATGAGACCGCGACGGACCACGCCTCCGACCGCGCGTCCTTCGACGATCAGCCAGTCCCCTGGTTGTGCTCGCATCGAACGACCTCCTTATCCGCGGCCGGAAACTCGTGTCTGGAATCTCCATCGTGGTAATGCCATGCGATCCCCGGGTAGGGCCGGAAGTCCCCGCACAGGACCTGGCTGCCCGCATGATGAACTACGCGACCACGAATCGGCCGGTAGCGCACCTGTGCCCATCCGGAACCGATACCCGGCCTCCGGGCCGCTCACGCCGGCCCCTCCGGCTCGGCCGTCGTCGTGGGCAACCGGGCGATGAACCAGTCCCGCGCGAGCTCCGCGGCCTTACGCAGGGTGCCCGGTTCCTCGAACAGATGGGTCGCGCCGGGCACCTCGGCCAGCGCGGTCTCACATGACATTGCCGCGGCCGCCTGGCGATTCAGATCCATGACCAGGTAGTCGTGACCGCCCACGATCAGCAGAGTCGGCGCCCGTACCGCCGACAGTGCGTGGCCGGTCAGATCGGGTCGCCCGCCGCGAGACACCACCGCCCGCACGTGCACGCGCGGATCGGCTGCGGCGCGCAGGGCGGCGGCGGCACCGGTACTCGCCCCGAAATACCCGATCGGCAGCCCCGCCGCGTGTTCCTGTCCGCTCAACCAGTCGGTGACCGCCACCAGCCGCCGGGCCAGCAGGTCGATGTCGAACACGTTGGCGCGGTTGATTTCCTCGGCCGTGGTGAGCAGGTCGAACAGCAGCGTGCCGAGTCGGGCCTGCTGCAAGACCTCGGCGACGTAGCGGTTGCGCGGGCTGTGGCGTCCGCTGCCGCTACCGTGCGCGAACACCACCACACCGATCGGATGCTCTGGAATGGTGAGACACCCTGACAGCATGGCTTCCCCGGCCCGCACACACACCTCGCCGTCGCGCAGCGGCGGATCCGCGACCGGTCCCGGCTGTGGCCGCGGATCCGGGGCGGCAGCGCGAGCCAACAGACGGCCCGCCTCGGCACGATCCTCGAAGACCATCGAAACCTCCTTGAGGCAGGTACTTCCATCTTCACAGCCACCGACCGCCACCGGCAGAACCGGTTGTCGCCGGCCGGGAGAGTCGTTGGTCCCACGACACCCTCCGAGACATTGGATTGCTGATAGCGGGGTGCCGTTCCGGCGGACCGTCCGTGCCGCCGTGCTGCGACTCTCCGGAGCACCCGAAGCGCCGACCGAAGGCATGGCGTCAGCCCTCGGTATCGGTGACTTTCGGCCGTCACCAACGGCCACCCACCGGGACATGCTGAACAGTACGAAGCTGCGAATCCCGAGGAAGGAATGGCGATGTCGAGCACGCATCCCGATACCGAGACCATCCGCGCGGCACTGGCCCTGGCCGTGCGCGCCCCGTCGGTGCACAACACGCAACCCTGGCAGTGGCGTATCGGGGAGAGCACCCTGCATCTGTACGCCGACGACACCCGCTGGCTGAAGCACACCGACCCCGACCGCCGCGAGCTGGTGCTCAGCTGCGGCGCCGCGCTGCATCACCTGCGGGTGGCGATCGGCGCGGTCGGATGGGAGACGATCGTGCATCGGCTCCCGAATCGCGCGGATCCGCGACATCTGGCCGCGATCGAATTTCACTCCGGGGTCACCGATCCCACCACGGTGCAGCTGGCGCAGGCCATCGCTCGACGCCGCAGCGACCGGCGGCATTTCACCTCCTGGGAGGTGCCCGCCGTGCACGCGGACAAGGTCATCGACGCCGCCCGCGTCGTGGGCGTGGAAATTCGCGACGTCGACGCCCTCGAGGCGCGTGGGACACTGGCGCAGGCCTTCGAACAAGCGTCGGCGAGCCACACCCAAGACCCGGACTACATCGCGGAATTGCATGCCTGGAGCGGCCACCATGCCGCACCATCCGGCGTCCCCGCCCGCAACGCCGTGGTCCCCACGGACCCGACGGTACGTCCGTTCTCCGATCCTCGGCTCCCCGAAGCCGTGGTTCGCGACACCGACGAATTCTCGCGAATGCTGTTGCTCAGCACCGGGTCCGACGATCCCCTGGCGTGGCTGCGCGCCGGCGAATCCACCAGCGCCGCCCTGCTGACCGCGACTGTCCGCGGCCTGGCCACCTGTGCTCTCACCGAACCTCTGGAGCTGCCGGCCATCCGGGAACAAATCCGCACGAACATCCTCGGCGGCTTCGGCCACCCGCAAGTGATCATCCGAATGGGCTGGGCGGCAACCAGCGCCGACCCGGTCCCGGCCAGCCCGCGCCTCGCGCTGGACGATGTGGTTCACCCGCTGCAACCGGTCGACTCGGCCGACCGATAGCACTGCCCACGCCAGGATGGTCGGTCTGCGTGATGCCACCGACTCGGCTGTCGGCCGAGCGGCCACGCAACCTCGCCGTGACCATTGTGGGATCGACGCGGTCGAATCCTGTGTCCGTGTGGCCGTCAGGGATGAATCGGAATGATGTGCGGTGCGTGCAGATTCAGACCCTGCGCGATGGAATCCGAAAAGGTGCTGATAGCGGTCCAATCCCGCAGGTCGCCGTAGCGACCGCCGCCGAGGAGGCGGTAGAGGACGCGTGCGCCGAGGGAAACGCCGACGCGCTCGTAGTGCCCCGCAAAGGCCTGATATTCGCGCGAACTGATCGAGTCACGCACGGCGGCAATGCGTTTCGGCACCATGCGGTCGATCCGATGTCCGATCGGTCCGCGCAGCGCCGGTTCGATGCCGACACTGAAGAGCCAGACCGGCCGAGCGCTGAGTTCGTTGCGGTGGGATGCCACGTACTCCGCGACGGTGGGCAGCAGGGCCATATCGTGCACCGCGCTGCCGATGGCCACGGCGTCGAAACGCGACAGGTCCGGTGCGTGCTCGGCGTCGGCGACCTCGACGGTCGCACCCCGGGCGGCGAGATCGTTGCCGATGTATTCGGCGATCTCCCGGGGCGACCCTGAGCCGAAGCGAAAACGATGCTGACTGCAGGTTTGCGATTCTCCATGTGCCGAGCGTGCGCCCCGCGTGACGGTTCCGAAGAGAGGACTCGTGCCCGGCCGGAGGGGCCGATGGTTACCGGCCGGGCGGCCCGACACGGAAGCCCCGCTTCTTCTGGATCTTGGAAGCCTCATCGGACGGTCGAAGCAGGCATTTGTTGCGGCAACCTCTGCTTGGTGGGATTGGCCGTGGGCTAGCGTCGGGGGAGTGGAGCTGCAGCGGATTCATCATGTCGCGATCATTGCGTCGGACTTTGAGAGATCGAAGGCGTTTTATACCGAGATTCTCGGGTTGCGGGTGATTGCGGAGAACTATCGGGCCGAAAGGTGTTCGTACAAGCTGGATCTCGCGTTGCCCGATGGTGGGCAGGTGGAGTTGTTCTCGTTTCCGGAGCCGCCGGCGCGACCGTCGAGACCCGAGGCTGCTGGGTTGCGGCATCTGGCGTTCCTGGTAGCGGATGTGGGAAAGGCGGTCACCGAGTTGCGGGGTAGGGGAGTGGCGGTGGAAGAGGTGCGGGTTGATGAGTACACGGGGAAGCGGTTCGTATTCTTCGCTGATCCGGACGGCCTGCCGCTCGAGCTGTACGAAGCCTGAGGTCAGGGCCTCCGTCGGAGGCTTTCTATATTGAACATCAAAAAATGGAAATATGCGCATCTAAGCATGTTGCTCCGTTTCGAGCAGACTCCGGCGCTCACCACTGCGCAAACCCGCCAGACCACACCCATCGCCACCCAACCTCGAAGAGGGGAAGGGCTATTCGATGCCGCTCGGTCGCTGGGTTGGGGGCTCCCATACGATGGTCCGCATGACCAAAGTGCTCCTGAAGACCTCCGCCGGGGACATCACCCTGGAACTGGACGAGGCCAAGGCACCCAAGACCGTCGCCAACTTCGTCGACTACGTCAAGGCGGGCCACTACGCGGACACCGTCTTCCACCGGGTGATCCCGAACTTCATGATCCAGGGCGGCGGCCTGACCGCCGACATGCAGCAGAAGGCTGCCAAGCAGACTGTCGAGAACGAGGCTGCCAACGGCCTCAAGAACGACAAGTACACCGTCGCCATGGCGCGCACCTCGGCCCCGCACTCGGCCAGCGCGCAGTTCTTCATCAACACCAGCAACAACGCCTTCCTGAACTACCCGGGCCAGGACGGCTTCGGCTACGCCGTGTTCGGCAAGGTCGTCGACGGCACCGCCGTCGTGGACGCCATCGAGGGTGTGCGCACCGGCAACAAGGCCGGCCACCAGGATGTGCCGGTCGAGCCGATCACCATCCTGTCCGCCGAACTGGTCTGATCAGTCCCTGCGGCAACTGGACAAACGGCCCGGAACCGAATGGTTCCGGGCCGTTGTCGTTGGCGCGTAGTGGTTTTCGGGTCAGGCGTCGAGGACGCGCGCTTCGCGTTTGACGACGGGCGGGAGCACGGACCAGGGGAAGTTGATCCACTTGTCGGTGCGTTTCCACACGTATTCGCAGTCGACCTCGGAATGCGGCTTCTGGTAGATGACCGCGCAGCGCACCTCGGCGACGTGGTGGGAGCAGAAGTCGCGCACGAGTTTCAGGGTCTTGCCGGTGTCGGCGACGTCGTCGGCGACCAGGACGGTCGCGCCGGTGAGGTCGACGGCGCTGGGGACGGGCGGCAGCATGACCGGCATGTCGAGGCGCTGATCGACGCCGGTGTAGAACTCCACGTTCATGACGTGGAGGTTCTTGACGTCGAGGGCGTAGCCGAGGGCGCCGGCGACGAAGAGCCCGCCGCGGGCGATCGACAGGATGAGGTCGGGTTCGAAGCCGTCGTCGGCGATGGCCTGGGATAGTTCGCGGCTGGCGTCCCCGAACAGTTCCCAGCTCAGTTCCTCGCGATCGCTCATGCCCGACTCCGTTCTGCCCGCTGCGGTGGTCTTCGGATCATACGAGCCGGGTTGCCGGTCGTTGCCCGGTCCGGCGCCGTTCTGCTCACGGATGGTGGGTGAGGGTGTACCAGAGCAGGGCGAGGGTGCCGAGGGCGAACAGGGGCACCAGCACCATGGTCTCGATCTTGTTGCCGGTGCGGTCGATGATCGGGACGCGCGTGCGGATCTTCAGCGGCCACAGCAGCCGGCAGCCGCGGTCGGTGAGGCAGTCGCCGACGAGGTGGGCGAGGGCGCCGAGTCCGACGGAGAAGGGCAGCCACGTGGGTTTGTCGCTGATCCAGTGGTCGATGGCGAAGGTGCCGCAGACGGCGAGGATGACGACGGTGCCCCAGGATTTGAGTCCGTCGCCGGTGGGTGCGAGACCGAGCGCCTTGATGGCGAGGGCGAGCAGGAAGAACACCAGCGAGAGCGTGAAGTAGCGGCCGAGCAGGTGTTCGCCGGCCCAGGTGCCGTAGGTGACGGCGGCGACGAAGGCGAAGGAGTGGGTGCCGTGGCGGTGCCCGCCGGAGATCCACGAGATGAACTTGCACGCGTAGTGCGAGATCGGCCCCAGTACATGGGAAATGGTGCCGGAGGGGTGATCGGCGTCGGGCAGCAGCGCGGCGCCCGCGGTGAGGAAGGTGCCCATCACCAGATCGACGGAGCCGATGGCCCCGGATTGCACTGCGGGATAGGTCAAGACGGTGAACGGTAGCGCCGCGGCCGCCGCCGACCAGGCGAGCGCGCCGCTGGTCGCATGTGAATGTCCTAGCACCGCTTGAAGGTTAGCGGATGTAACCGACAGGTCTTTCCGGCTGCGTGGTGCGGTGAGGGACCTTGCTGGGCAGCGGATTCCGGTACCGCGAGGCAAATATGTTTCAGGACAGTCGGTTTGGTGTTGGGAGTGCTCTCCCGGTCACATTCGGGTGGCCCGTGTGCGGCCGGTCGGCGGCCTGAAATAGTCTCGGATCGATTGCGCTTTCCGCTCAGAGAGGAACGGACATGTCGGTAGCGTCCGCGGTGAAGGATCAGATCCAGACGATCGGTGGGGGATTCATGTTCTCCCGGGAAGCCCGAGCCTTCGCCGACAGCACCGGTGTCCCCGGCTTCATGCCCGGCTACACCCGCGGTCGCGCCGGCGTTCTGGGTGATGTGGATGCCGATGTGGTGACCGCGGCCTTCGGCTTCTTCCGTCCCGAGGCGATCCGGGAGGCGTGGGAGGCCACGGCCTCGATGCCGGCCGCGGCAGCAGCGCAGGGATATCTGACGGCGTGCCAGGACTTCGGCCGCCGGAAGCTGGCCTCCTTCGAGGACTCCGGGCGCCTGGCCGAGCTGCTCCAGCGGGTGGTGGCGGCCGCGGATCCGGTGGGCACGCCGCTGTTCGCGGGCTGGCGTGCGCTGCCGCAGGCCGAGGACGGGCCGGGCCTGGTGCTGCAGCTGATCCATGTGCTGCGGGAATTGCGTGGCGGCCTGCACCTGATCGGCGTGCTGGGTAGTGGCCTGACCCCGTTGCAGGCGGTGCTGATCGCGGGCTCCCCGCTGAAGCCGGGTCCGGATCAGGCCCGCAATTTCGGCTGGCCGGAGCCGTTCGACGAGATCACCGCGGAGCTGAAGGGCCGCTGGATGCAGGCGGAGTCGATCACCGAGGATCTGATCGCACCGGCGTTCGCGGTCCTCGACGACAAGGAGGGCGAGGAGCTGGTGACGCTGCTGAACGCCTGCCAGCTGGCCGTGTTCGGCGACCGCTGACCCGCCGCCCGGGTGGGCCGGTGAGCCCACCCGGGAATCCGCTTCAGCGGTGCAGGAATTCGAGGGTGACGCGTTCGAAGGCCTCCTTGGCCTCGTACATGACCCAGTGTCCGCACTTGGGGAACACGTGCAGTTCGGCGTTGGGGATCTGCCGCAGCGGGATGAGCGCCATATCGGTGGGGCATTGGCGGTCGTCGGCGCCCCAGGTCATGAGCACCGGGCTTTTGATCTTGTGCAGCATGGACCAGTAGGGCGGGGTGGGGGAGTTCTCCAGGAACTGTTGTTGCAGCGCAAGTGCTTCGGACCCGTACATGGCCCTGAGACTGGCCTGCGCGGCGGGTTCGGTGGCCGCGGTCCAGCGTTCCTCGATGAGGCTGTCGGTGATCATCTTGGGGTCGTAGATCATGCAGCGCAGCCAGCGCTCCAGGCCCTCGCGGCTGGGTTGGTCGGCGAATTCCGACAGCAGCCGGGTGCCCTCGCTGGGGTTGGCGGCGAGCAGGCTGTGGCCGACACCGCCGATGGCGACGATCTTCTCGACCCGCTGCGGATGGTGCACGGCGACATTCACCGCGACGACGCCGCCCATGGAGTTGCCGATCATGGCGGCGGAGTCGATGTGCAACGCATCCATGAACCGGACGACGGAGTCGACGGCGGTGAGGACCGGGTGCCCGGGGACCGGATCGCTGACGCCGAAGCCCGGGAATTCCAGGACGTAGCAGTGGAAATGGTCGGCGTAGAAGCCGAGGTTGCCGCGGAAGTTGCGCCAGCCGTTGACGCCGATTCCGGAGCCGTGCAGCAGAATCAGAGGAGGACCGTCGCCGGCCTCGTGGTAGCGCAGGACGCCTTTGTCGGTGGCGATTTCGCGTCGGGTGCTCTCATAGGTGACATCCACGCCACCCACAGTAGAACAGGTTTCAGTTTGGAGGCCGATGGCCGAGTTCGGAATCCCGGTGGGCGAGGTGACCGTCGCCGACGGAGGAGTCGCGACCGCACTCGAAGCGCGCGGACACGATCTGTCCGACGCGCTGTGGTCGGCGCGACTGCTCGTCGACGCGCCCGACGAGATCCGAGCCGTGCACACCGCGTTCTTCCGGGCGGGCGCGGTCATCGCGACCACCGCGAGCTACCAGGCCTCGTTCGAGGGATTCGCGGCGCGCGGCATCGATCGAGAACAGACCGCCCGATTGCTGCGGCGCAGTGTCGCGCTCGCGCGTACGGCACGAGACGAGATCGACGACGGCCGTGAGCGCTGGATCGCCGCCTCGATCGGCCCCTACGGTGCGGCCCTGGCCGACGGTTCCGAATACCGCGGCCGCTACGGGCTTTCCCTGGCCGAGCTGAAGCGCTGGCACCTGCCGCGGCTGGAAGTGCTCGCCGATTCCGGGGCGGATGTGCTTGCGCTGGAGACGATTCCGGATATCGACGAGGCGGAGGCGCTGGCCGGACTGCTCGATGGCAGTGGCGTGCCCGCCTGGCTCAGCTACACCATCGACGGCACCCTGACCCGGGCCGGGCAGCCGCTGCGGGACGCGTTCGCGATCGCCGCCGCGGTTCCGGAGATCGTGGCCGTAGGGGTGAACTGCTGTGCGCCGGACGATGTCGCGGCGGCGATCGCCCTGGCCCGGGGGGTGACGGGGAAACCGGTGATCGTCTACCCGAACAGCGGGGAGAAATGGGACGCCGGGCAACGGTGCTGGACGGGGGAGGCGCGGTTCCCGGCCGGCCTGGCGGAGGAGTGGGCGGGGCTGGGTGCGGCCATCGTCGGTGGATGCTGCCGGGTGCTGCCCGCCGATATCGAGCGGCTGGCCGCGGTCGTCGCCGCAGGCTAGGCGGCAGACGCCCGGGTCTGCCCAATGATGAAATGTTCGCATGCAGACATGTGCATGTCCGAACGTTGTTCGAATTTAAGGAACAAACACAAAAGCGGCCAGGACGGGGCAGCGCCGGCTCCCGGCGTATTCGCAGCATCTAGGACCCTGCTTCACAGCGCCCTCACAGTGCCGGTTCGCATGCTGAGGTTCGAGCCCATACCGGGAGCGCCCCGGTGATCCGAGCGAACAGGAATCAGCATGCCGTCACATCCGAGCCTGCGGGCCGGGCGTACCGCGACCGCGACCCTGCTCGCGGTGACCGCGGCGGGCACGCTCACCGCGACCGCGCTGGCCTACGCCGACAACCACGGCAGTCTCCAGAGCGGCGGCAGCGTAACCCAATCCGCCACCCCCGACGCCACGGCGACCTCCGACGGCACCCCGGCGAACGTCACCACCGACCCCACCCCGGCGCTGCGCTCGGGTACCGGTCGCGTCCACGCCCGATCGAGCGGCTCGTGACCGCCGCCCCCGACCGCACGGCCTCGGCCGAATGGCCGGTATGGAGCACCACCGCGCGCGTGGTCGTCACCGACCCGGCGGCGCTGCGCCCGGCGCGCACCCTGATCCGCGCCCACCTCGCCGAGGTCGACGCCGCCTGCAGCCGGTTCCGCCCGGACTCCGAGATCATCCGCCTGGCGCGGAGCGCCGGGCAACCGGTGCGCATCAGTGCACTGCTCGCCGGACATCTGCATGCCGCCCTCGGAGCGGCCCGCGACACCGACGGTGATCTCGACCCCACGATCGGTACCTCGCTCATTGCCCTGGGCTATGACCGTGACTTCACGTTGCTGCTGCCGGGCTCGACCGCGCGGGCGGCCGAGGACCGTCCGGATGCGGCAGCTCGGAAGCCCGACTCGCGCACCGGGATCCGTGACCTCGCGGACGCGGGCACCAGCCACGAAGTGGGTCGGTCCATACGGGGTAGCCAGACCCGGCGTCCTTCCGCGCCGGCAATCGCGCCGCTGGAAGGTCACCATGAGGAAGGCGGTGTGGCAAGGGAGGCGACATCTGCGGAGCGGGTCACCAACGGTGAGGCCGGAGTCGATCGCCGCGGTGAGGCCGGAGTCGGCGGGCGTGGCCGAGGGCCTGCTGGGCTGGCGGTACCCGTGGCGCTCACGGTGCGCCCGGACTGGACGCATGTCAGGTTGGATGGCGATCTGCTGAGTGTGCCCGCGGGGGTGCTGCTCGATCTGGGCGCGACGGCGAAGGCGCTTGCCGCCGACCATTGCGCGCAGGTGGTCGCCGATCGGCTCGGCTGTGGTGTGCTGGTGAGCCTGGGCGGTGACATCGCCACCGCGGGCCCCGGCCCGGCGGGCGGCTGGCAGGTGCTGGTCGAGGATCGCCCCGGTGAACCTCGTTCCCGCATAGCCCTTCCCGCAGGCGCGGCACTGGCCACCTCGAGCACGCTGCGCCGCCGCTGGTGGCGGGGCGGCAGTCTGGTGCACCATATCGTCGACCCGCGCACCGGCCTCGCCGCGGATCCGGTGTGGCGGACGGTATCGGTCGCTGCCGGGTCCTGCCTGGCTGCCAATACCGCCGGGACGGCGGCTGTCATTCGTGGCCGTGACGCGCTGACGGGTTTGCGTGGCAAGGGTTTTCCGTCGCGGCTGGTGAGTCGCGACGGTGAGGTCATCACCTTGTGCGGGTGGCCGCAGGCCGCGTCGGGTGACGACGAGCCCGGAACTCGGGAGAACGGAATCGAATCATGAACCGACGGAACCGAATCGTGAACTGGCCGGCGCGGGCGTCCCGGGGCGGTGAATGCTGATGGGGCAGGCGGGGTTCGACGCGGCGTTGTGGGCGTTCGGGCGGGGGACCGGTGTCACGGCGCTGGTGGTGCTGACGGTGGCGGTGGTGGCCGGGATTGTCGCACGGTCGGGGCGGGTCGTCGTGTTGCCGCGGGCCGGGATGGCGGTGTTTCACCGGGGCGCGGCGTTGACCGCGGTCGGGTTGGTGGCCGTGCATGTGGCGAGTCTGCTGGCCGATCCGTGGGCGCAGTTGCGGCTGGTGGATGTGGTGGTGCCGTTCGGCGGGGTGTATCGGCCGGTGTGGGTCGGGTTCGGGACGGCGGCGGCGGATCTGCTCGCCGCGGTGACGGTGTCGGGTCTGCTGAGGCATCGGATCGGCCCGAATGCGTTTCGTGCCGTGCACTGGGCGACGTACGTGCTGTGGCCGGTGGCGGTGATCCATGCGCTCGGGGCCGGGACCGACGCGTTCCGGCCGTGGCTGGTGGCAGTGCTGTTGGCCTGCGCGGTCGCGGTGGTGGCCGCGGCGGGCTGGCGGATCAGCCGGGGATTCAGCGAGATCGGTGTGGCGGCGGGGCAGGTGGCCCGATGACCGGTGTCGAATCTGGGGGTCGCCGCGCGGTGGCGGTGCGCCGGCTGCTGGCCGCGCCGACGGTTGACCTGGCCGCTCACGAGGCCACGCATGGCCGGTTGCCCATTGTCACACGGAAATTGATCGATGCGGTGGCGGCCTCGGGGCTGCGCGGGCGCGGCGGCGCGGGGTTCCCGGTGGCGCGCAAGCTGGCTGCGGTGGCCGGTGGGCGTCGCCCGATCGTGGTCGCCAATGGTGCGGAGGGGGAGCCCGACAGCCGTAAGGATGCCGTATTGCTCACTCGCGCACCGCATCTGGTGCTGGACGGCCTGGTCGCGGCGGCGGCCGCGGTCGGGAGCCGGGACTGCCGGGTCTATGCCTCGGAGGCGGTGCTGGAACCGCTGCGCCGGGCACTGGTGGAACGGCGGATGGTGGGGTACCGCGAACCGGCGATCGAACTGACCGCAGCCGCTGAGACTTTCTTGGCGGGGGAGAAGTCGGCGGTCGTGAATCGTCTGTCCGGACGCGCGGCACTCCCGGCCGATCAGGTGGTCTCCACGTCCCGCTTGGGTGTGGGTGGTCGCCCGACGCTGGTCCACAATGTCGAGACGCTGGCCCAGTTGGCTTTGATCGCCCGGCACGGCCCGTCGTGGTTCCGTTCGGTCGGTGCCGGGGATGAGCCGGGCACGATGCTGATCAGCTTGTCGGGCACCAGAATCGCCGGTGTTTTCGAGGTTGCGGCCGGTGCCGAGCTGCCGGAGGTGGTCGCCGGTCTGGGCGGCACCGACCCGGCCCGGGTGCGCGCGGTGCTGGTCGGCGGCTGGCATGGCACCTGGATCTCCGGGTCGGCCCTGCCCGGAGCCGCGTTGTCGGCGCAGGGTTTACGGCATCTGCGTGCCGCCCCGGGCGCCGGGGTGGTGCGGGTGCTGCCGCACGGTGAGTGCGGGTTGGGTGTCACCGCCGAGATCACCGCGTATCTCGCCGCACAGAGTGCCGGGCAGTGCGGTCCGTGTCGCCATGGGTTGCCCACCCTCGCAACCCGATTCGGGCAGCTGGTCGACGGCGTCGGCGATCCCGCCGAGCTCGCCCGGGTGGCCCGGCTGGTCGAGGGCAGGGGAGCCTGCCACCACCCCGACGGGACCGCGCGACTGGTGCGGTCCGCGCTGGAGGTGTTCGCCGACGAGGTGGCTCGGCATCGGCACGGCCACTGTGTAGCGGCTGCGCCGGCCCGGACAGGAGACTGCGATGAGTGAACCGCTTCGCCTGCACATCGATTGGACCCGCTGCGACGGCCGGGGTGTGTGTAGTGAACTGCTGCCCGGCACCTTCGCCCGCGACGACTGGGGATTCCCGCTGACCCGCGATCACCGCGACCCGGTGCTGGAGCACGCGGATCTGCCCGCCGCACGGGATGCGGTGCGGCTGTGCCCGCGCCTCGCTCTACGGTTGCTGCCGCTGGCATGATCGGGGGTCGACAGCGTCGGAAGGGGCAAGCATGGCGACGATGGGCCGAATTCAGCGGCTGCGCAGTCTCATCGAGCATCCGCGCACCGGGCAGGCGGAGCGGGCGGCCGCGCAACGCATGCTGGACCGGTTGCTGGGCAAGACCGGCGGGGGAGCGCACCGGACCGCAGACCGCACCTACGGCGCGCGCCACGATCGTCCCGGACGGCACGCGAGCCTGTCCCGGATTGCCGACATGATCGGCGAAGACATCGCCCTGGCCCGCATCCTCACCCTGCCCGACGGCGAGGGCGGCCTCGCCACCCGCAGCGCCCTGCGCGACGCCCCCGACCAGCTCACGTATACCGTCGAAACCCCTTACGACGCAGGCATTCTCATCACGGTCGGCAACATCCCACCCGGGTGGGCCACCGGCCCCGACGGCTTCGACACTCCGGCGCTGCGCGCGCTGGTCGAGGAACTGACCGACCTGATGAACGCCTACAACCACGACGGCACCGACATCGCCCGCCGCTTCGTCGGCCGCGTCCGCATCGAGGCGTCCGCCGGCTAGCATCCCCACACGCACGATGCCCCCGGACCGGGTCGGTTCGGGGGCATCGTCCTACTGGTTCAGACGGTTGTCGTCACGCCAGGTCGAAGCGGTCCAGCTCCATGACCTTGGTCCAGGCGGCCACGAAGTCGTTGACGAACTTCTGCTTGGAGTCGTCCTCGGCGTACACCTCGGCCAGGGCCCGCAGCTGCGAGTTGGAGCCGAACACCAGGTCGACGCGCGAACCGGTCCACACGGTCTTGCCGGTGGCGCGGTCCTTGCCCTCGTAGGTGCCGTCGTCGGCGGACGACGGGCCCCACTTGGTGGACATGTCGAGCAGGTTCACGAAGAAATCCGTGGTGAGCGCACCCGGCTTGTCGGTGAACACGCCCAGCTGCGAACCCTGGTAGTTCGCACCCAGCACACGCAGACCACCGATGAGCACGGTCATCTCCGGCGCCGACAGGGTCAGCAGGTTGGCCTTGTCGAGCAGCAGGTACTCCGCCGGGATGCGGGTGCCCTTGCCGACGTAGTTGCGGAAACCATCGGCGGCCGGCTCGAGCGCGGAGAAGGACTCCACGTCGGTCAGCTCCTGGGTGGCGTCGCCGCGGCCCGCCCGGAACGGCACCTCGACGTCGAAGCCGGCGGCCTTGGCGCCCTGCTCGACGCCGACGTTACCGGCCAGCACCACCAGGTCGGCGAAGGAGACCGGCTTGCCGAAGGACTCCTGGATGCCCTCGAGCACCCGGATGACCTGCGCCAGCTCGTCGGGCTGGTTGACCTCCCACCCGGCCTGCGGCTGCAGGCGGATGCGGCCGCCGTTGACGCCGCCGCGCATGTCCGAGCCGCGGAACGACGAGGCCGCCGCCCACGCGGTCGACACCAGCTGCGCCACGGTCAGACCCGACTCCGCGATCTTGGCCTTCAGCGCCGCGACATCGGCGGCGTCGATGAGCTCGTGCTCGACGGCCGGGATCGGGTCCTGCCACAGCAGGGTCTCGGCCGGCACCTCGGGGCCCAGGTAGCGGACCTTGGGACCCATGTCGCGGTGGATCAGCTTGTACCAGGCCTTGGCGAACTCCTCGGCCAGCTCTTCGGGGTGGTCGAGCCAGCGGCGGGTGATCTGCTCGTAGACCGGGTCGAACCGCAGCGACAGGTCGGTGGTCAGCATGGTCGGCAGGCGCTTCTTGGTCCCGTCGAACGCGTCGGGGATGATCGCCTCGGCGTTCTTGGCGACATACTGGTGCGCACCGGCGGGCGACTTGGACAGCTCCCACTCGTAGCCGTAGAGGGTCTCCAGGAAGGAGTTGTCCCACTGGGTCGGGGTGGGGGTCCAGGTGACCTCGATGCCGGAGGTGATGGCGTCCTTGCCGACACCGGTACCGAAGGTGGACTTCCAGCCCAGGCCCTGCTGTTCGAGCGGGGCGGCCTCGGGCTCGGGGCCGACATTGTCGGCCGGGCCCGCACCGTGGGTCTTACCGAAGGTGTGGCCACCCACGATGAGCGCCGCGGTCTCGACGTCGTTCATGGCCATCCGGCGGAAGGTCTCGCGGATGTCCACGGCCGCGGCCAGCGGATCCGGGTTGCCGTTGGGGCCTTCGGGATTGACGTAGATCAGACCCATCTGGACCGCGGCCAGCGGGTTCTCGAGGTCACGCTCGCCGGTGTAGCGGGCGTCGCCGAGCCACTCGGTCTCCGGACCCCAGTACACGTCCTGCTCGGGCTCCCACTGGTCGACGCGGCCGCCGCCGAAGCCGAACGTCTTCAAGCCCATGTCCTCGAGGGCGACATTGCCGGCGTAGACGATGAGGTCGGCCCACGACAGCTTCTTGCCGTACTTCTTCTTCACCGGCCACAGCAGACGCCGCGCCTTGTCGAGGGAGGCGTTGTCGGGCCACGAGTTCAGCGGAGCGAAACGCTGCATACCGGCACCGGCTCCACCGCGGCCGTCGTTGATGCGGTAGGTGCCCGCGGCGTGCCAGGACATGCGGATGAAGAACGGGCCGTAGTGGCCGAAATCGGCCGGCCACCAGTCCTGCGAGGTGCGCATGACCTCGACGATGTCCTGCTTGACCGCGGCCAGGTCCAGGGTCTTGAACTCGGCGGCGTAGTCGTAACCCTCGTCCATGGGGTTGGCGACGGCCGGGTTCTTCTGCAGGATGCTCAGGTTCAGCTGGTTGGGCCACCACTGACGGTTGGCGTTACCGCCCTCGGCCGGGTCGTTGAGCCGGCCGTGAACGACGGGGCAGCCACCGGCGGGTTCGGTATTGGCTTCACCGATGGGCGGGTGTTCTTCAGGCACGGTGTGTCCTTTCAGTGAGTGATCATCTGCGTGATCATCTGGCTGTCGGCCACGATTGTGACCGCTACTTGTCTTGTGTCGCAGTAGTTTTCGAGCATTCGGGGCACAGGCCCCAGTAGATGACCTCGGCCTCGTCGAGCGCGAAACCGTTGTCGTCGGACGCGGTCAGGCAGGGCGCGTCGCCCACGGCGCAGTCGACATCGGCGATCACGCCGCACGACCGGCACACCACATGGTGATGGTTGTCCCCGACGCGCGTCTCGTACAGCGCCACGGACCCCATCGGCTGAATGCGGCGAATCAGCCCCGCGCTGGTCAGGGCCTTCAATACGTCGTACACCGCCTGATGTGAAACCCCACCCAGCGTCTCGCGCACGAACCCCAGGATCGAGTCCGTATCCGAGTGCGGGTGTGTGTGCACCGCGGTCAGCACCGCCAGCCGCGGTGCGGTCACACGCAAAGCGGCCCCGCGCAACATGCGCTCGAAATCCGTAGGCGTGGGCACAACCCGAAGTCTGCCCCTTTTTCTGGAATCAATCAAGTCTTTGGGTCGGATCGGCGCCCAAAAAATGATCCCGGCGCCGACCGGCGACACCACCGCCGGCGACCCGGCCCGGGAGCCACGGGCGGGTGCAGCCCCTACCATCGAGCGATGATCACCCGCGACGAGATCCTCACCCGCTCCACCGCCAACCGGTACCCGCTGGTGACCATCGCGGAGTTCTTCGAGGGCAACACCCTCGAAGACTCCATCGCCCCCAACCAGTACGGCGAAGGCCGCCCCGGCCTTGCCGAGATCGCGGCGCGCCTCACCACTCTCGACGCCGACCCCGCCGTCGCCTGGATCCGGGTGCAACTGCACGAGGAGATGTTCGACGACGATCACGACGGCATCGCGGCGGAATCGGTGGCGATCTGTACGTCATTGCTGCCCAGCGACATCGACAAGCGACTCGACGTGGGGGAGTTGTGCGCGGAACCAGTATGGGAGGGCTGGTCCTACGACGAGGACACCTACTGCGGCATCCCCGCCATACCCGACGGTCACCGCGTCCTCACCCTCGTCTGGGACTGACCATCGCCCCCGCGCCCCGGGCGGCCTCCCGGTACATCGGCGAATTCATCAGCGGCACCGGCGCATTCGAAGGCCGCGGGCGGTTCGAAACCCTACTGACCGCTGGTACACGCAGCCTTTGCCGGCGACGGCCGGGGAGGTATCCCGGTCTGCCCTACTTGACATAATGTTGATTATCGGCGCGGTTACGGCGCGGCAGTTGATCTTGAAACCCGCCATGTGGCCACGCTGTTGTCCGATCCGGAAAGAGTTGCGTGTGGTCCGCCGAGGGTGCGTGCGCTCCGGATTGGGTGGATAAATCGGGAAAACCTGCGTGTACGGCGGATTATCCAATGCCTTCTGCATAGTTATGCGTCGACATGTTTGTGTCACTGTGACGTATGTGACCGTTGGTGCATGTGTGACTTCGTCCGTGACGTGCAGGTCTTTCCGGATTTCGGTCCACCGCGTTGTGTCCTGGGGGTTTTGCTTCTCCGTGGCGTGCAGGTCTTTTCCGGACGGTGTGTGGCGGGATCGTGCGTGTCGGGTTGGCCGGCTCCTGGACTCGCATGTCTTTCCCGGATTGTCCGGAGTTTGGACTGCTCCCCTGGGTTCCTTTGTGTTGCAACAGTTTTCGCCGATAAATAATTATGTCAAGTTAAGGTATCGGCCCCGCCCGCATGGCTCTGCCGCCCATTGACACGTTTCGGCCGGGCCCCTTACTTGACTGTTGGGCTTGCCGATGAATATGTGCGTACGTGAACTATTCCCAGTGCGCGTTGTGCGCAGTCAGGACCTACGCCGGCGGCGGAGTCCGTGATCCAGCGCGGCGGGCGGCATCACGGGCTATCGCCTCGCGATGCGCATGCCGGAACTTCCTGCCCATCAACACTACGAAGACCACCCCCACGGCCATCACGCTAGCGGCACCGCTATGGGTCACAGTGCCGACCACTCCTCCGACCACGAACAGACCGACTGCCGCCAGAAACCAACTCACCGGAACCAATTCCGATCCCCCTCCGTACCTTCAGATTTCGCTGCCGAGCGATCCTAGCCGACGTTCAAGCATTCTCGGCGCGCCAGAAGTATCGCGGACCACGATCTCCCCGTCCAGTACCAGGCATCGTGCCCGTCCGAGGCCTCGAGCACCGCTGCGGCGACATCCGGGTAGGTGCCGGTGATCTCGTGGAACGAGCGGCTCCCGATGCAGCAAAACCTGGCTTCGCACAGGATCAGGGCGGCGACGCTGCACATTCCGGCTCCCATGCTCGCGACGCCTGCAGGCGCCTATCGGCGGACCCGGTCTCCCGGCGAACGATTCCGGTCAACGAATGGGGCCGGCGCATCAAGCGCGCCGATGTGTGGAGCCCGGCGCGGCACCCGCAGCCGCTGCCCCCCCTTTCCGTTCGGGTGGTTCGCTCTTTCGACTCCGGCGATACAGCGCTCTATGCAGTGTGCGGCTCTGTGTGGTGTGCGGCTCCGTGTGGTGTGCGATGGTCGCGCGTCGAGTAGCGGCTGCGCATGGAGGTGCTGGCCGCGGGACCTGCCGTGAAGACGTACGCGTTGCTGTCGTCCAGGCGGCGGCCCGTCTTGGCATCGACGACGACGGGCTCGACCTCCTCGCCGCTGTTCGCGTCGACCAGGATCATGCTGCGCTCGCCAGCGGCGAGTCGGGAGTTGCCCCAGGCGGCGAGGGCGACGAGGACGGGGCGCAGGGATCGGCCCAGGTCGGTGAGTAAGTACTCGTGACGTTCGGGATTGGTCTGGTACGGGCGGCGTTCCAGCAGGCCATCCGCAACCAAGGCTTTCAGCCGGGCGGTGAGCATGCTCGAGGAGATACCGAGGTTCTCCAGGAACTGGTCGAAGCGGGTGTAACCGTCGAAGGCATCATGCAGGATCAGCAGTGTCCACCACTCGCCGACATGCGCCACCGTCGTGGACAGCGGACACTCCCGGTCTTCCAGCCTGATCCGGCTCGGCATGGACACCATCCCCTCGGTCACTGCTAGAGTAGAAGTTAGTAACTTCTACTCTAGCAGTAACTAAGAGGCGCCGTCCTCGGGACGTGCCCGGATCGGAGATCCCATGGCCGAATTCCTCAGCGAGTCCCTCGACGGCCGACGAGCGTTGGTCACCGGCGGGACCAAGGGTGTCGGCGCGGCCATCGCTCAGCGCCTCACTCAGGCCGGCGCGACGGTACTCGTCACCTCCCGCAACCGACCCATCGACGTCGAGGACAAGTTGTTCATCGCGGCCGACCTGTCCACGGCCGAGGGCGCCGCCCACGTGGTCGCCGAGGTCGACGATCGCATGGGCGGCGTCGACATCTTGGTCAATAGCCTTGGCGGATCCGAAGCGCCCGCCGGTGGATTCGCCGCGTTGAGCGATGAGGTGTGGGCGACGGAACTCAGCACGAACCTGATGGCCGCCGTCCGCCTCGACCGCGGTCTGCTGCCCGCCATGCTCGCCGCGGGTCACGGCGTGATCGTGCATGTCACCTCGATCCAGCGTCGCCTGCCGCTATGGAACGGCACTCTGGCCTACGCCGCCGCCAAGGCCGCGCTCACCACCTACAGCAAGGGCCTGGCCAACGAGGTCGCCCCACGCGGCGTTCGCGTCAACACCGTCTCGCCCGGCTTCACCCAGACAGCAGCCGCCGAGAACCTGATCGCCCGAATCGCCCAGGAGGCCAACATCACTCACGATGCCGCTCTGGGCCGACTCATGGACTCCCTCGGCGGCATCCCGCTGGGCCGCCCCAACCGACCCGAGGAGGTCGCCGAACTCGTCGCCTTCCTGGCCTCCGACCGCGCCTCGGCCATCGTTGGCGCCGAGTACGTCATCGACGGCGGCACAACCCCGACCATCTGACCACGAAACCCAAGGGAACCCTCATGGCCACCAATTGGCCCCAAACCATCCCCCCGCAGGCACTACCCGAGGTGATCAACCGGTACCTCACCGCGCACCGTGCCCACGACAGCGCCACCGCGTGCTCCACCTTCACCCCCGATGCCACGGTGGTCGACGACGGGAACAGCTACGACGGCAGCGCGGCCATCGAAGAGTGGCTGGACCGGTCCGCCACCGAGTTCACCTACACCATCGAACTCGCAGCGGCCCAACGGTTGGACGCCACCCATTACATGGCTACCCAGCACCTCGAGGGCGACTTCCCCGGCGGCACCATCGACCTGCGTTACCGCTTCACCCTTCGCGGCGACCTGATCGAACACCTCGTCATCGCACCCTGAGACGCGCAGCATCCAGCGAGCACTGCCGGAACTGATCACCGAGTCCGAGCCCGTCAAGGGTGGCCCGAATGAAGAAATGCCATCGAAGATGCAACTCGCGGCAGCAAACTACGAGCTCAGTGACGTGGATGCGGCATTCGACTGGTTCGGCGAGGCGTAAGCGATTGGAGCGTTGGGCTGACCAGGAGCACAGCCGATGAACACACGGCACATCGACTACGACACCGCCGAAGGAGCCGACGTCCTCATCGTGGGCGCCGGAGCATCCGGCGGGGTGGCAGCACTCGAGTTGGCCGGCAGAGGCCTCGGGGTCGTGTGTCTGGAACAGGGCGAATGGAACCTGCCCGACGACTTCACCGGCGACAAACCGTCGTGGGAGCTCACCCGTCTGAAGCAGTGGAACGCCAGCCCGAATGTGCGTCGGAACCCGGCCGACTATCCGGTCGATGCCACCGAGAGCCCGGTGGAACCGCTGATGTTCAACGGGGTCGGCGGCAGCACGATCCTGTTCTCCGGGCACTGGGTCCGGGCGATGCCGTCGGATTTCCGCGTCAGGACACTCGACGGCGTGGCCGCGGACTGGCCGTTCACCTATGAGGATCTGCGACCGTTCTACGACGAGGTCACCCACCATATCGGCGCGTCTGGGCTGGAAGGCGACCCCGCCTATCCGGATCCGCACACCTTTCCGCTGCCGCCGCTGCCGATCGGCAAATACGGGCTGGTCGCGGCCAAAGGGATGGACAAGCTGGGCTGGCACTGGTGGCCGGCACCGAATGCCATCGCGTCGCGCGACTTCAAGAACCGCCCGGCCTGTCTGCGCTACGGCGCGTGTGAATCCGGATGCCCCACCGGAGCCAAGGCCAGCACCGACCTCACACACTGGCGTGAGGCGATCGCGCTGGGCGCGGTGCTGATCACCGGTGCCCGGGTCAGCCGGCTCACCGTGAACGAGCGCGGCCTTGTCACCGGCGCCGAGTACATCGACCGCGACGGGAACCTGCGACACCAGGCGGCCCGGGTGACCGTGATGGCCGCGAACGGTGTGGGCACACCGCGCCTGCTGCTGAACTCGACCTCGTCGCTTTTCCCCGACGGCCTCGCCAACTCCTCCGGGCTGGTAGGCAAGCGTCTGATGACGCACCCGTACGCCTCGGTATTCGGCGCCTACGACGAAGAGCTCGAAACCTGGCTCGGCCCAGCAGGACAGGCGCTGCAGTCGATGCAGTTCTACGAGACCGACACCGACCGCGGTTTCGTGCGGGGAGCGAAGTGGAACCTGATGCCGACCGGTGGCCCGCTCGCCCACGCCCTGTGGGAGCGGGGCCAGGACTGGCGTGGCGGTTTCGGACCCGCCTTCCACAGCCGCCTCGAGCGCACGTTCGGGCGCTACACCGAATGGGGTATCACCACCGAAGACCTGCCCGACGAGCACAACGCGGTCGTGCTGGCCCCGGACGTCACGGACTCCGACGGGATCCCGGCCGCGAAAATCCGCTACATCATCGGTGAGAACTGTGAGCGGATGCTCACATTCAACGTGGAGCGGGCGATCGAGGCGCATCAGGCCGCCGGGGCTGTCGAAGTCCACCCGATCCCGGTGGTACGCCACAGCGCCTGGCATCTGCTCGGCACGGCCACCATGGGCACCGACCCCGCCACCTCCGTCGTCGATCAGTGGGGTCGGGCACACGACGTACCCAACTTGTTCATCATCGACGGCAGCGTCTTCGTCACCTCCACGGGCGTGAACCCGACCGCGACGATCATGGCGATTGCTCTGCGCTCGATGCGGCACCTCGCCGAAACCCGCCACAGCATCCAGACCGCGTTCTAAGGACAGCACGATGCTCGATTCCGACCAGCGCCGCACCTTCGCGCTTCTCGCCGACACACTGATTCCCGCGTCCGGCTCCATGCCCTCGGCGAGCGCCGCCGGAGTACCCGACGCGTTGCTCGACCAGGTTCTCGGCTACCGGCCTGATATCGCGGAGGCATTCGCCGCCGCCGTCGCCTCGTGCACCGGCAAGGACCCCGAAGCCGCTCTCGATGAGCTCGCCGCGCACAGGCCCGATCAGTTCGAGGCGCTGACGGTGCTGACGGCAGGCGCGTACTTCCTCAGTCCCGCCGTGAAGGCCGCCATGCCCTATGCCGCGGCACCGCGTCCGGTCCGTGACGACATGGATTCCTACGTCGATCTGCTCGCCGGCGTTGTCGAGCGCGGCTTCGTCATCCGCTGATCAAGCCCGGCCGAAACCTGCCCCGGGGTCCTGCGAAAGGCAACACCAGTGAGTGAAAATCACAGCGGGCGTGAGGAATTTGTCTCCACCATCGAATCGGCCACTATTCAACCGATCCCGGCCGAGCAGCGCCACGGGCGCAGCCGGGACATGTTCACGATCTGGTTCGGAACCAACATCATGATCCTGGCGATCGTCACCGGGGCGTTGTCGACGACCCGCTTCGGGCAGCCCGCCTGGTCGGCCGCGCTGGCGATCATCGCGGGAAACCTCTTCGGTGCGATCTTCATGGCGCTGCACTCTGCTCAGGGGCCGCGGCTGGGTGTTCCGCAGATGGTGCAGACCAAGGGCCAATTCGGTTCGCTGGGATCGATTCTCATCGTCGGAGTCGTCGTCTGCATGTATCTCGGGTTCTTCGTCTCGATTCTTGTCTTCGGCGGGCAGTCCCTCGCGTCAGCGATACCGTTCCTGGGCGACGAGGCCGGCATCGTGGTGCTCGCGGCGATCAGCGTCTGCGCGGCCATCTGGGGTTACACCCTGATCCACGCCTACGCGCGCATCATGACGTGGGCGTCGGGGCTGGTGCTGCTGATGGCGTTCGTCTGGGTGTTCGCCGTCCACTCGGTGCCCGCTCACTTCTTCAGCACGGGCATCGCGACGCCGGCCGGCTTCCTGAGCACCTTCGGGGCGTGTGCGGTGTGGCAGATCGCCTATGCCCCATACGTTTCCGACTATTCGCGCTACCTGCCGACGAAGACGGGCTCGAGGCCGGCGTTCTGGATGAGCTACTGGGGCACCTGCATCGGCTCGATCCTGCCGATGTTCCTCGGGGCAGGTGTCGGATTGCTGCTCCCCCACACCGACCCGGTTGTCGCCCTGACCCAGGCCACCGCGGGGATCAGCGTCGTGGTGGTTGTGGTCTTCAGCATCGGAGTCGCCGCGACGAACGCGATGAACCTGTACTGCGGCACGCTGTGCACGGTCACGATGGCGCAGACGATCTTTCCGCGCTTCACTCCACGCGGTCGCGAACGTGCTCTGGTCGCCACCGGACTGGGCGTGCTGGCCACGAGTGTCGCGCTCACCGCGGGCAGCGACTTCGTCGCCACCTACAAGAACTTCCTGGTTCTGCTGCTGGGTGCGCTGGTCCCGTGGACCGCCGTGAATCTGGTGGACTACTACCTGGTCCGGCATGGGGATTACGTCGTCGACGATTTCTACAAGCGCGACGGCGGTCGCTACGGCCGGGTCAACTGGCCCGCGGTCTGTTGCTACCTCATCGGCGTCGCTGTGCAACTCCCGTTCATGATCATCGGGACCGCCTTCCTCGGACCGATCGCCACAATGCTCGGCAACACAGACATCTCGTTCATCGTCGGATTGGCTGTCGTGTCACCGCTCTACTACTTCACAGCCACAGCTCTTGCCCGCCGCAGGAATCGTTCCGTCGCACGTGACGCCTCGGCGACGCGACCGAACCGGGCGCAGAAAGTACAGGCGAATAATCATGGCATCGACTGAAATTGGGCGATTCACCGTTCGGCGTCCCTCTCCGGACCAGATCCCGGTCGCTGACGTGCCGCCCGCAGGCCACTTCATCGGCGGATCGTTTGTCCAGGGCTCGTCCACGGAAGTCATCGACGTCCTCGATCCGACCACGGAAGAGATCCTCGGATCCGTCCCGGCGGGAACCATCGACGATGTCGATTCGGCGGTGGAGGCGGCCCTCGCGGCTCATGATCAACCACAGCGCGTGAGCCCTGGATACGAGGTGGGAAGTCGATGCGTCGCCGGCCGGCCAGACAACGCCCGAACATCGATCATGTGAACTCAGGGTGGTCCCGCACCTGCTGCGACCCACCTCGCGATCTGAACCCGCGAGGTGAAACCCAGCTTCGTCAGGATGTGCTCGACGTGCCCCTCCGCAGTGCGCCGTGAGATCATCAGTCGACCAGCGATTGCGCTGTTGGTGAGGCCATCGGCTACCAGTTCGGCGATCTGCTGCTCACGTTTGGTGAGGATCGACGCCGCTCGGTCGGCCAGCGATGGCGGGTCTTCTTCGAGGCCGAAGGCAGCGGCCACCGCGAAACTCATCGCACGGCCCTGCTCGCGGGCTTTCTCGAATTCTCGTGTTCCGAGAGTCTCCTGTGCGCGGCGCTCGCATGCCTGGTGATAGGTGGCCAGGTTGGGGAACAGGATGGAGGAGCTGCCCGCGGCCCGGCCCAGTGCTTCGGCCGCGCCCATCAACACCGAGGCGCGGCGGACATCGTCGCGATCGGAAGTGATCCATGCGAGAGCTTCCAGACTGGTCGCGGCGATGAGTGGATCATCTACCGAGCGCGCATGACGAAGGCTCTGCTTCACCAGGTCCGTGGCTCGGTCGAGCGCACCCTGCCTCCAGACGGCCGTGCCCAGTGCCCACAACAGCCAGGAGCGAAACGACGTCTCTCCTCCGCGAGAGTCCGCGAATGCCAGCGTCTGCTCGTGACAGGCGACCGCGCGCCGCAGATCCCCACCGAGTTGGTATGCCCACCCCAGCAATAGGGAAGAGTCCATTCGCAAGACGGGATCACTACAGCCTGTGACCAGTTCCGCGGCCTCCTCCAGGCGGGCGACGGCATGGCCGAGATCGTCGCTGACCAGCGCGGTGTAACCGTCCGCGACGGCCACCCAGGTGGCGATCTCCGGGCCGGCCATCTGCCTGGCCAGCCCCCTGAGTTCCGCCACCCGCGCTGTCGCCGCGGCCAGGTCGGCCTGCGCCGCGGCCAGCATCCCGGCCGAGTACAGCGCCTTGGCGCGATCTCGACCTTGTCCGACGACGGAGTGGGCCAGAGTTCGGTCGAGCCAGCTGCGGCCCTCGGTGATGCGGCCACCCATGTACCAGAACGAAAACAGAGCTGCCGCGATCCTCATGCCGCCGGCGCCGGTCTCGTCGAACTCCATTGCCTTGCGCAGATTCGGCAGTTCCTGCTTCAGGCGAGAATCCCACTCGAGTTGGCGGGGACTGATCCACTCGGCCTCCGCGTCGAACGCCAACCGCTCATACCAATCCCGATGCCGGCGACCGATCTCCCGGTCCTCACCTGCCTCCTCGAGCTTTGTCCTGCCGTAGTTCTGCACTGTGCCGAGCATCCGAAACCTGACCGCGCCACCGGATTCCTCCCGGATCAGGATCGACTTGTCCACCAACGCGAACAATGCGTCGAGCAGGTCGGGGTCGGGTGCGGCGCTGCCGCACACCTGTTCAGCCGCGTCGAGGTCGAAGCCGTGAGCGAAGATCGACAGTTGCGACCACAGCTGCTGTTCGCGTGGTGTGCACAGGTCGTAACTCCAGCCGATGCACCACCACAGAGTCTGCTGGCGTGTCGGGACATCCCGATTGCCCGCTGTGAGCAGGGTGTACCGGTCGTCGAGCCGTCGGAGGATCTGATCGACGGACAGCACGCGCAACCGGGCGGTGGCCAGCTCGATCGCCAATGGCAAACCGTCGAGCCGGGCACAAATCCGGGCTACGGCAAGCCGGTTGTCTCGAGTCAGCTCGAACCCGGGCACTACCGCGGCCGCTCGTTCGACGAACAATTCCACCGCATCGTATCGGGACACTTCTCCCAGCGTGGGCATGCTGGACGGGTCCGGAAAACCCAGTGGCGTCACCGGCAGCACGGATTCGCCGCCGATTCCGAGGACCTCGCGGCTGGTGGCCAAGATCGACAGGTCCACGCAGGCACGCAGCAGCGACTCCGCGAGGTACGCGACCGCCTCCACCAGGTGCTCGCAGTTGTCGAGCACCAGCAAAAGTTTGCGTGTCGAGAGGAACTCGACCAGTACCTCCCTCGTCGGCCTGTCGGCCAGGTTCCGTACGCCGACCGAAGCAGCCACAATGTCGTCCACCAACTCTGGGTCGTCGATGTCGCCGAACTCGACCAATCTGACCCCGTCTGCATAACTGCGGCGCAACTTGCTCGCCGCCCGCGCCGCGAGCCGCGTCTTGCCGACCCCACCGATGCCCGTCAAAGTAACCAGACGCGATTCCGACAGCGCCTTCTTCACCTCGGACAGTTGTGCCTTCCGACCGACAAAGCTGGTCAGTTCCAACCGAAGGGCACCCGTATCCCCTCTGCGACGACCTTGTCCTCGCGCCGGTACGTGCGCTTTCGGCACGTTGTCGGGTTCACCGCGGATGGTCATCTCATCGACGGCGTAACCATGGTCGCGCTGGATCTGCTGCAGCTGCTTACCGAGGGCGAGAGCGGAGGGGCGCTGCGCCGGGTCGCGGTCCATCGCGGTCTCGATTGCCGCGCACACATCGTCGGGGATCCCGCCGGTGCGCAGATCCGGCACCGGATCGGTGGTGATCCGCAGAAACTGCGCAACGACCTGTTCGCCGCTGCGGCGTTCGAAAGCGGCATGTCCGGTGAGCGCGCAGAACAACGTGCTTCCCAGCCCGTACACGTCCGACGCCAGATTGGGCGGATGGCCGTCGAGAACCTCGGGAGCAGCAAACGCCGGCGACGCTGTGACCGTTCCCGTCGTGGTCTCGAATCCGCCGGCGATACGGGCGATGCCGAAATCGCTCAACGCCGGCTCCCCGTATTCGGTGAACAGGATATTCGCCGGTTTGACGTCACGGTGCACGATACCGAGCCGGTGCGCCGTCTCGAGCGCTCCGGCCACCTTGATCCCGAGCCGCAGCACCTCCTGCACAGAGAGCGGACCGTCCCTGCGGATCCGGTCCTCGAGGGATCCGCGCTCGTGGCACTGCATCACCAAATACGGTCTCCCAGGCGAGATCTCGCCGATCTGCAGGACTCCGACGATGTTCGGGTGGCCGGTCAGTCGCCCCATCGCGCGTTGCTCCCGCAGAAATCGCGCTCTGCTTTCCTCGTCCGGTTCAGCGGTGGTGAGCACCTTCACCGCGACGACGCGATCCAAGTCGCGCTGAACGCAGCGGCAGACCACGCCGAACCCGCCCCGCCCGATCTCCTCGGCGTCCTCGAATCCCGCCGAACTCAGCTCCGCGACCGGTGTGGCCGCCACATCCCGGCGTGTTCTGAGGGGGTCATCCTCGACCATGTGGGTCACCTGCAATTCACACCCCCCCGAATCCCCCATGATAATCCGCTGTGCTGCCGAAGGATCCGATCATTCGCAGCGCTCGGGCGCGTGGTGTGCAGCGGTGAGGTGCAATGATCTGCCGCTGGAGTAGAGGCGGTGCGGTTCCCCTCCTGCTCCAGCGGCACCCGACCTGCTCGCGTGTCGCGAGCAGGCGGTCCCCGCGATCTCGCCGTCGAGATCTGACGACTACGGGGTGGCCGCGGCACCGGCGGCGGTGTGGCCGAAGGCGCGCGACTCGGTGAACGACGCGCTGCGAGCGTCGGGCCGTACGCCGACCACGTCGCCGGATTTCTTGCATCTCGCGCTCGCCACTGGATGCGTGTTCGGCTCCTTGTCCGGGTGCAGTCCGGGGCGGCATGAACGCTTCCCGTCGGGCGAGTGGGGTCGTCCGGCAATGGACAGGGCGGCGGATCGGGGTGGGGTGAGCGTGCCGGTTCGTCCACTGTGTCGTGGGTCTCCCATGCGGCAGATTGGCTGCGGACGGACCCATCGCGCACAGGGAGTTGAACGGATGCATCGCGGAGCAGGCACCGGCACGCTGGACGAACAGCGGATCGATGCTGTCCCCCGGCTGGAATTCGAGCGGATCGCGGGTGAGTCGCCGTCGGCGCGATTGGTCTGGCATGGCGCGCCGCCGCCTCTCACCACGCTGATCGAGGTCTTCTCGGCGCTGGGATTGCCGGTGATCACCCATGAGGTGAGCGGCGATGAGTTGCGCGCCGTGCATCGGTTCACCTTCCGCCCCACCGCTTTTCCGCTGCACGAGCGGACGGCCGCGCTGATCGCGGAAGCGTTCCTGGCGGCCGTGGACACCGCCGTGGAGGTCGACGGGTTGATCGGGTTGGTCGGCACGGCCGAGCTGGCGTGGCGGGATGTGGTGCTGGTGCGTGCCGCGTGCCGCTATCTACGGCAGGTGGGACTGCGCCTGAGCGAGGCCACGGTCACCGAGATCCTTTCCGCCCATGCCGAATTCGTGCGCGCGTTCGTGGAGTTGTTCCACGCCAGGTTCGATCCGGCGCGCACTGCCGGGCGGGCCGAGTCGGTGGCCGCCGCCGATGCGGCGGTGCAGCGGCGGCTGGAGGCCGCGGCCACGCTGCCGGAGGATCAGCTGCTGCGCGGCCTGCACACCTTCTGCACCGCGGTGCTGCGCACCAACTGGTATCAGCCGGGTCGCGCGGTGGCCGCGTTCAAGGTCGATCCGGCCCGGCTCTCGATCTCGGCCCCGGTCACGCCCTATCGCGAGATCTTCGTGCACGCCGCCGAGGTGGAGGGCAGCCACGTGCGCGGCGGCGCGATCGCCCGTGGCGGCGTGCGCTGGTCGGATCGCGGCGACGATTTCCGCACCGAGGTGCTCGGGCTGATGAAGACCCAGACGGTCAAGAACGCGGTGATCGTGCCGGCCGGCGCGAAGGGTGTGTTCGTGGCCCGGCGCGGAAGCGATCCCGCCACTGTCGAATCGGCGTACTCGGCGTTCGTCGGCGGCCTGCTCGATGTCACCGACAATATCGTCGACGGCGTGACGGTCCCGCCCGCGCACTGCGTGGTCTACGACGACCACGATCCGTATCTGGTGGTCGCGGCGGACAAGGGCACCGCGCGCTTCTCCGATCTGGCCAATGGCATTGCGGTATCGCGGGGTTTCTGGCTCGGTGACGCGTTCGCCTCGGGCGGTTCCAGCGGCTACGACCACAAGGCGCTGGGCATCACCGCGCGTGGCGTGTGGTGCTCGATCCGGCAGCACCTGGCCGAGCTGGGCATCGACGCCGACGCGCAGCCGTTCACGGTGGCGGGCATCGGCGATATGTCGGGCGACGTCTTCGGCAACGGCATGCTCGAAACCGATCGGATTCTGCTGGTGGCGGCCTTCGACCACCGCCACATCTTCCTCGACCCGGACCCGGATCCGCTGCTGTCGCATGGCGAGCGCCGCCGCCTGGCCGGTCTGGAGCGCAGCAGCTGGGCCGACTACGACCGCGCCCTGATCTCGAAGGGCGGCGGCGTGTGGCCGCGCACCGCCAAGTCCATCCCGCTCTCCCCCGAGGTGCGTGATCGGCTGGGCGTCACCGCGACGGAACTGCCCGCGCCCGAGGTGATTCGGGCGATTCTGAGTGCGGAGGTGGACCTGCTGTTCAATGGCGGCATCGGCACCTATGTGCGCGGCGGCGACGAGCCGGACACCGCGGTCGCCGACCCGGCCAATGACGAGGTGCGGATTGCGGCGTCGCGGCTGCGCTGCCGGGTCGTCGGCGAGGGCGGCAATCTGGGTCTGACCCAGCGGGCGCGTATCGAGTTCGCGGTGGCGGGCGGCCGGGTCAATGCCGATTTCATCGATAATGCTGCGGGCGTGGCGATTTCGGATCGCGAGGTGAATCTCAAGATCGCGCTCGCGGCCGCGGTGAGCGCGGGTGCGCTGACTCCGGCCGAACGGGATCGGCTGCTGGCCGACAATGCCGGCGCGGTGGTCGCCGCCGTGCTCGCCGACTGTGATCGGCAGGCGCTGGCCATCAGCCTGGCCGAGGCGCACGCCCCGTTCCTGATCGATCGGCACGGCCGTTTGATCGAGAACCTCGAGCAGGCCACCGGTC
The DNA here is from genome assembly GCF_042754245.1 of Nocardia sp. NPDC059228. NCBI lineage: Bacteria > Bacillati > Actinomycetota > Actinomycetes > Mycobacteriales > Nocardiaceae > Nocardia > Nocardia sp. NPDC059228. Next base: position 77,144 of record NZ_JBHZAL010000032.1, read on the forward strand.
TGGACCGCGCCGCCGAGTTCCTGCCCACCCCGGCGGAGCTCACCGCCCGCCGCCGCGCGGGAACCGGCCTGGTGCGTCCGGAGATCGCGGTGCTGCTGGCCATGGCCAAGAACCTGGTCCGCGATGAACTGCTGGCCGCCGGAATCCTCGACGATCCGGTGGTGGCCGGGACCGTGTTCGGCTACTTCCCCGATTCGGTGCGCACCGGGCTGGGTGCGGACGTGCTGCGCCGGCACCCGGTGGCCCGGGAGATCGTGGCCGTGGCGGTGGCGAACCAGGTGATCAACCGGGTCGGCCCCGGCATGATCCACCGTCTGGAGGAGCGGCTCGGCGCGGGTACCGCGCACATCGTGCTGGCCTGCACGGTGGTGCACAGCGTGCTCGATATCGACGGTTGGTGGCGCGATGCCCTGGCCCTGCCCGGCGTCTCGCCGCGGGTGCGCATGAGCATCCTCAACGGTATTCAGGCGGCCGTCGAACAGGCCACCGCCTGGTTGCTGACCCAGCCCGGGTCGGGCTCCTGGTCCGAGGAGATCGACCGTCACGCACCGCTGGTCGCGGACTTGATCACGGTGCTGCCGCGACCCTGCGGGCATACCGGGCGCGATCTGGCGAACCTGCGTCTGCTGGCGCAGGCGCTGCCGCTGAGCGACATCGCCCGGCGCGCACAGCTTCCGGTGCCGCTGGTTGCGCAGACCTACCGCGAGCTGGGCGATCTCATCGGTTTGGACTGGCTGGCAACGGCTTTCGACGCCGAACCCGCGTCGGATCGCTGGGAGACCCTGGCTGCCGCCGTGCTGGGTGATGAATTGCAGTCGCGGTGGCACGCGCTCACGGACGCGGTCCTCGCCGGGGCCGACCCCACCGCCTCGGCCCGCGATCTCGTGAGGGCCTGGGGTGAAACCGATTCCGCGGCCAGGCTGCTGGAACTGGCCGGCGGTCTGCGCCGCTGCGGTGTCGTCGATCTCGCGCGCCTGTGCGTGGTCAACGCCGGATTGGCGGAGGCGGCCAAGCTCAGCGCCGGGCGAGAGGTCAGCGCCGGGCGATAACGGCCAGCAGCAGCTCGGCGCGCACCCGGGCGGTGTCGAGCCGGCAGCCGAGCACCGATTCGATCTTGACGATCCGGCTGCGCAGCGTATGCCGGTGCACGCCGAGGGCGTTGGCGGCGGCTTCCCATTGCCCGTGCGCCTCGAGGTAGGCGCGCAGCGAGTCGACCAGGTTGGTGTCGTGGCGCTCGTCGTAGCCGACGAGCGGCGCGAGCATGGCCTCCGAGACCGCGCCGAGCACCCGTCGCGCCTCCGGGAAGGTCAGCAGGGAGTGCCCGGCCCGCGCGGAGAGCTCCTGCGGGCTCGCCCCCGGCGGCGCCGCGGACGCGGCCAGCTCCGCGTGTTCGATGGCGGCGGCGAAGCGGCGCAGGGGATGTGGCGCGCTGATCCCGGCACGCACGCTGGCGCGCACGCTCGCGGGCAAGGACCGCAGCAGCTGCTCCGCCGATTCCTCGGTATCGGTTCCGGCCAGCAGGATGGCGGCCCGATCCTCGGCCAGATGGGCGAACAGCTGCCTGCTCTGCGTCGCCAGCCGCGTGTCGACGGCCTCGACGACCCGTTCGGCGGTCTCCGCCGAGGGGCAGCGCAGCACCAGTGCCCGCACGCGCCCGGCCCGGTCGGCGGCCGGAGTCAGATGCGCCCACACGGTGTCGAGCGCGGTCGGTTCCTCGAGCAGCATGGCGATGGCCTGGGTGTTCAAGCGGTTCTGCGCGATGCGCAGTCGCGCGGGTTTCTCGAAGTCCAGGGCGAGCAGGGAGCTGGCGTGCCCGAGCAGCACCTGGTCGACCGGGCTCAGCGTGGTCGTGGTCACGACGGCGAGGTGCCCGTGCGTGGCGGGCCCGGCCGCGATGGCCTGCACGGCGATGAAAACGTCCGGGGCCGTGTGGATGACGCCGCTGGCCGCGCCGTCGCCGCGGGTCCCGAGAAATTCGGTGATCTTGTCGATGATCTCGGCGGACACCGGCCCGGGATGCGCGTCGGTCACCACGCCATCGGCTCCGACGACGATCGCGGTGGCCGACAGGGCCGCCGACAATTCCTTGATGACGGCGGGTACGCCCTGGATCGCGGCGCGAGTCATGCGCGGCTGGCTGCGTGAGGCCCGCAGCACCTTTTCGTATTCCTGTTCGGCGAGCCGCTGCATGACCTTCTTGGTGATCGCGCCGAACGGTGTCGGCAGCGGCACCTCGAACAGCGGCAGCCCGAGCTCGTCGGCGGCCTCGACCAGGTCCTCGGGCACGGCCGGGTGCGAGAGCCCGACTCCGAATCCGACGCCGACCACCCCCACCGAGTCCAGATCACGCAGGTAGCGCAGTCGATCGGGGCGACTGAGCGGCAAACCCATGCCGGTGGTGAGGACCAGTTCCCCGCCGGAGAGCCATTGCTGCGGTTCGGTGAGTTCGGAGGTGAGCGCGAGCGCGATTTCCCGGCCCAGTCCGGCAGCGCCGCCTTTGAGCACCAATCCCAGCTCAGGCTGCGACAGGATCCATCGGACCGGAATTCCCACACTCATAGCTCTCCCACAGCAACTGGACACAATGGTGAAACCCCCCTCTCGGGTCACGCCGATTCGGCAGGTGACGCAGGGGTGTGTCGCGCAGCACACTCGGTGGCAATCGAGCAGCACTCCCACATCGCACGAGAACGGGCAGACATGACCACGGAGATACTTCGCAACTACATCGACGGCCAGTTTACGGCCGCCACCGCGGCGGAGTCGTTCGACCTGATCAGCCCGGTGGACGAGTCCGTGACCGGCCGCAGCCCGATCTCCGGGCCCGCCGATGTGGATGCCGCCGTGGCCGCCGCCGCCCGCGCCTTCCCGGCCTGGAAGGCCGCGACTCCGAGCCGCCGCCAGGCCGCCCTGCTGGCACTGGCCGACGCCGTCGAAGCCAATGCGCAGGCCCTGGTCGAGGCGCAGTCCCTCGATACCGGCCAGCCCAAGCATCTGATCGCCTCCGAGGAGGTCGCCGCGGGCGCGGATCACCTGCGCTTCTTCGCCGGGGCGGCACGGCTGCTGGAGGGCAAGTCGGCCGGTGAGTACATGGAGGGCTTCACCTCCTATGTGCGCCGCGAGCCGGTCGGCGTGATCGGCCAGGTGACGCCGTGGAACTACCCGCTCATGATGGCCATCTGGAAGATCGGCCCGGCGCTGGCGACCGGCAATACGGTCGTCCTCAAGCCCAGTGACACCACGCCCCGCAGCACCCTGGTGCTGGCCGAACTGACCCGCGACATCCTGCCCGCCGGCGTCCTGAACGTGGTGCTCGGCACCGCGGGCACCGGGGCCGCGCTGGTCGCGCATCCGGTCCTGGACATGGTGGCCATCACCGGTTCGGTGCGCGCGGGCATCGAGGTGGCCACCGCCGCCGCCCATCAGGTGAAGCGGGCGCATCTGGAATTGGGTGGCAATGCGCCGGTCCTGGTGTTCGGCGACGCGGATCTGGCGCTGGCCGCCGATCGCATCGGCGATGCCGCCTACTTCAACGCCGGTCAGGACTGCACGGCCGCCACCCGCGTGCTGGTGCACGAGTCGGTGCACGACGCGTTCGTGGAGGCTCTGGTGAAGAAGGCGCAGACGGTGCGGCCGGGCCTGCCCGACAATCCGGATGCCGCCTACGGACCGCTCAACAACATCCGCCACTTCGAGTCGGTGACCGGCAAGATCGCGGCGCTGCCCGCGCACACCACCATCGCCACCGGCGGTGCGCGGATCGGCGAGCGCGGCTTCTTCTTCGCGCCGACCGTGGTGACCGGTGTGCGGCAGGACGATCCGATCGTGCAGGAGGAGATCTTCGGCCCGGTGATCACCGTGCAGACCTTCGCCGACGAGTCCGAGGCCATCCGTCTGGCCAATGACGTGGTCTACGGCCTGGCCTCGAGCGTGTGGAGCCGCGATCACGGTGTGGTGCAGCGGGTTTCGGCCGCACTGGACTTCGGCGCGGTGTGGGTGAACTGCCATATTCCGCTGGTCGCCGAGATGCCGCACGGCGGTTTCAAGCGCTCCGGTCACGGCAAGGATCTGTCCGCCTACGGGGTCGAGGACTACACGCGCATCAAGCACGTCATGAGCGCACACGACTGATCCCGGTTGCACCGGCCATCGAATTCCCTTCCCGCAGAAAGATTTTCATGACAGCGATCAGCTACCGGATTCCGCAGCAGCGGGTGCTCCGGACCGCCCTGCCCGGCCCGCGCTCGCAGGAACTGGCGGTGCGCCGCAAGGGCGCCGTCGCCGCGGGCGTCGGTTCCACCGCCCCGGTGTACACCGCCGACGCCGATGGTGGCGTCATCGTCGACGTGGACGGCAATGCGCTCATCGATCTCGCCGCGGGCATCGCGGTCACCAGCGTCGGGGCCTCGCATCCCAAAGTCGTTGCGGCGATCGAGAATCAGGCCGAGCGGTTCACCCACACCTGTTTCATGGTGGCCCCCTACGAGGGCTACATCGAGGTGGCCGAGCAGCTGGCCGCGCTGACTCCGGGCGATCACGAGAAGCGCAGCGTGCTGTTCAATTCCGGCGCGGAAGCGGTGGAGAACGCCATCAAGGTGGCGCGCCTGGCCACCGGCCGCCCCGCGGTGGTCGCCTTCGATCACGCCTATCACGGCCGCACCAACCTGACCATGGCACTGACCGCGAAATCCATGCCGTACAAGCAGAATTTCGGCCCGTTCGCCCCCGAGGTCTACCGGATGCCGATGTCGTATCCGTTCCGCGACGGCGGCCAGGACGGCGCGGCGGCGGCGCGGGAGGCGATCACCCGCATCGAGAAGCAGATCGGCGCGACCTCGGTGGCGGCCCTCATCATCGAGCCCATCCAGGGCGAGGGCGGTTTCATCGTGCCCGCGCCGGGATTCCTTCCGGCGCTGGCCGAGTGGGCCCGTGCCAACGGCGTGGTGTTCATCGCCGACGAGGTGCAGACCGGTTTCGCCCGCACCGGCGACTGGTTCGCCTGCGCGCACGAGGGCGTGGTGCCCGACATCATCACCATGGCCAAGGGCATCGCGGGCGGTATGCCGCTCTCGGCGATCACCGGCCGCGCCGATCTCATGGACGCGGTCCACCCCGGCGGCCTGGGCGGCACCTACGGCGGCAATCCGGTCGCCTGCGCCGCCGCGCTGGCCGCCATCGACGCCATCCGCGAGCACGATCTCAATGCCCGCGCCCGCCGCATCGGCGAGATCGCCACGACCCGCTTGCGCGCGCTCGCGCAGCAGGTTCCGGCCATCGGCGAGGTGCGCGGCCGGGGCGCGATGCTGGCGTTGGAGTTCGTCCGCCCCGGCGGCACCGAACCCGATGCCGCCCTGACCGCCGCCATCGCCGCCCGCTGCCTCGAGCAGGGCGTGCTCACCTTGACCTGCGGCACCTTCGGCAATGTGATCCGGCTGCTGCCGCCGCTGGTGATCGGCGAGGACCTGCTCGACGACGCCCTGGATGTGTTGTGCACCGCCATCGGTGATCTGTCCGCGTAATCGACTGCTGAGGAAATCTGTTGTCCGAGTTCGACTTCGTGCGCGCCCTCGTTCCCACCGGTGTGTGGATCGACGGAGCCGCGGCCCCCGCGTCCGGCGGCGGCACCTTCACCGTGACCGATCCGGCCACCGGCGACCTGCTCACCGAGGTCGCCGACGCGGGCCGCGAGGACGCCCTGCGGGCCCTCGACTCGGCCTGCCGGGTGCAATCGCAGTGGGCCGCGACGGCTCCCCGCGAGCGCTCCGCGATCCTGCGACGGGCCTGGGAACTGCTGGTGGATCGCAGCGAGGAGATCGCGCTGCTGATGACCCTGGAGATGGGCAAGACCATCGCCGAGTCGCGCGGCGAGGTGGCCTACGGCGCGGAGTTCCTGCGCTGGTTCAGCGAGGAGGCGGTCCGGATCGGCGGCCGCTACACCACCGCGCCCGCCGGCACCGGCCGCATCCTGGTCACCCGGCAGCCGGTCGGCCCGGTGCTGGCCATCACACCGTGGAACTTCCCGCTGGCCATGGGCACGCGCAAGATCGGCCCGGCCCTGGCGGCCGGGTGCACCGTGATCGCGAAGCCCGCCGAGGACACCCCGCTCACCACGCTGGCGCTGGCCGCGATCTTCGCCGACGCCGGCCTGCCCGAGGGCGTGCTGTCGGTGCTGCCGGGCAGCGACGCCGCCGCCATCACCGCGCCGCTGCTGGCCGATGCGCGGTTGCGCAAGGTGACCTTCACCGGGTCCACCCGCGTGGGCAAGCTGCTACTGGGGCAGGCCGCCGCCAATGTGCTGCGCACGTCCATGGAACTGGGCGGCAATGCGCCGTTCATCGTGTTCGACGACGCCGATCTGGACCAGGCCCTCGAGGGCGCGATGGCCGCGAAGATGCGCAACGGCGGTCAGGCGTGCACGGCGGCGAACCGTCTCTACGTGCACAATTCGCTGCGCGAGCAGTTCGCGTCCCGCTTCGCCGAACGGCTGGCCGCGTTGCGCGTCGGCCCCGGCTACCAGCCGGAGGTCGATCTCGGGCCGCTGATCAACGAGCGGCAGCGCGCGAACGTGACCGCACTGGTGGACGACGCGATCGCCGCCGGCGCCGTGCTGCGCGCCGGCGGCAAACCGCTCGACGGTCCGGGCTGTTTCTTCGAGCCCACCGTGCTCGACGATGTGCCGCGCACCGCGCGGATGCACCGGGAAGAGATCTTCGGCCCGGTCGCCGCCATCTACGGTTTCGATACCGAAGCCGAGGTGGTGGCCGCCGCCAATGACACCGAATTCGGTTTGGCGGCTTATGTTTTCACCAAAGACCTCGATCGCGCTCTGCGCGTGAGCGACGCCCTGGAAGCCGGCATGGTCGGCATCAATCGCGGCGTCGTCTCCGATCCGGCCGCTCCCTTCGGCGGAGTCAAGCAGTCCGGCCTGGGCAGCGAGGGCGGGTCCGAGGGGATCCACGAATACCTCGACACCAAATACGTCGCGCTCACTCGCTGACGTCCTCTCCCGGCACCCCGGCCCCTGCGCCGGATCTCGTGCCGAACCGGCCCTTGCAGGCCGGTGTCTCCACCGTGGCGCGGCGCCGGTGGGAGCGCGCTTCTCGCTCCCGCCGCCGCCAGACCCTCGCAAGAGGAGCTCTCATGCTCATCCAGAATTCTCCGGGGATCGAATCCTCCGCCTCGAGCGGTAAGGGATTGGCTACCAACAAGGTCGGCGTGCTGGCCGGGGCCGTGCTCAGTATCGCCTCCATCGCGCCCGCCTATACGACGACGGCCAGTCTGGGTCTGATCGTCGCCGCTGTCGGCCTCAAGATGCCGGCGCTGCTGATCGCCGGATTCGTTCCGATGTTCCTGGCGGCCTACGCCTATCGCGAGTTCAACGCCGAAACCCCGGATTGCGGAGCCTCGTTCACCTGGTCGGCACGATCGCTGGGCCCCTACGTCGGCTGGATGGCCGGGTGGGGTTCGGTGATCGCCGTGGTGATCGTGCTGGCCAACATCGCCGCGGTCGGCGCGGAGTTCCTGTACCTGTTCGTGGGCAAACTGGTGGGGTCGGAGGCCATCGCGGCCCTCGGTGACAACAAGCCGATCAATATCGTGACCACGCTGGCGTTCCTGGCGGCGGCCGGGTGGGCGGCCGGCCGCGGCATCACCTCGAGCGAGCGCCTGCAGTATGTGCTGGTCGGCTTTCAGCTGACGGTGCTGCTGGTGTTCGCCGGCATGGCGCTGTGGAAGGCGCGGTCCGGGGACGCGCCGTCGGGGCTGAGCTTCGATATCGACTGGTTCGATCCGTTCACCGGACTCACCCTGGGCGCGTTCGCCATGGGCTTGATCGGGTCGGTGTTCCTGTACTGGGGCTGGGACACCGCGCTCACCCTCGGCGAGGAGTGCAAGGATCCGCAGCGCACCCCCGGGCGGGCCGGCGTGCTGTCGATCCTGACCGTGCTCGGCACCTATCTGCTGCTGGCGGTGTCGCTCATGTGGTACGCCGGAGTCGGCGAAACCGGTATCGGACTGGGCAATCCGCAGACCTCGGACAATGTGTTCGGCGCGCTGGCCCGACCGGTACTCGGCGGCAACGGCGAGATTCTGCTGTACCTCGCGGTACTGGTCTCCACCATCGCCAGCCTGCAGGCCACCTTCCTGCCCGCCGCGCGCGCCATGCTCGCCATGGGCACCTACCGGGCGCTGCCCAGCCGGTTCGCCTCGGTGCACCCGCGCTATCAGGTGCCACGGTTCACCACCGCGGTCGCCGCGCTGGTGGCGGGCGCTTTCTACGCGCTGACCGCGCTGCTGTCCGAGCACGTCCTGCAGGACACCATCGCCGCGCTGGGTATCATGATCTGCTGGTACTACGGACTGACCGCGTTCGCGTGCGTCTGGTACTTCCGCAAGCGGTGGTTCGCCTCCGGCCGCGATTTCCTGTTCAAGCTGCTGTTCCCGCTGCTCGGCGGGGCTATGCTGCTGATCATCTTCGCCATCTCGGTGCGGGAGAGCCTGGATCCGGCAACCGGGAGCGGCGCCGAGATCTTCGGCATCGGGCTGGTGTTCTATCTGGGGTTCGGGATTCTGCTGCTGGGCGCGGCGCTGATGCTGGTGCAACGCTGGCGCGATCCGGCGTACTTCCGGAGCCGGACCCTGCCGCGCGCGGTGTCGGGCGATCCGATGCCCGCCGTGCAGGCGCCCACCGTCTAGCGAATCCCGCTGCGCCGCAGTCCTATTCCCACTACAGGAGGAATCATGCACGTCGTCACCTGTTTCGAGCCGCCCGTTTCGCACGCCCGGGTCGGTGAGCCGGTCCGCCCGCCGCTGCGGGTGGCCCTGGTACAGCACCGCTGGCAGGCCGACACGGATGCGCTGCGCGCCGAGCTGAGCGCGGGCATCGCCCAGGCCGCCGAGCTGGGAGCCACGGCCGTGTTCCTGCCGGAACTGACGCTGAGCAAATACCCGGCGTTCGTGCGCGGCGGCGACAACCCGTGCGCCGAGGCCGAGGACCTGACGACCGGGCCCACCGTCACCTTCGCGGCGAAGGCGGCCATCGAACACGGGGTGTTCGTGCACGCCTCGCTCTACGAGCGCGCCGATCAGGGCGACGGGCTGGGCTTCAATACCGCGATCCTGGTGTCCCCCAGCGGCGAACTGGTCGGCCGCACCCGCAAGCTGCACATTCCGATCAGCGCCGGCTACTACGAGGACACCTACTTCCGCGCGGGCCCCGCGACCGAGGAGTCCTACCGCCCGCACACCCATCCCGACCTCGGTGACGTCCGCATCGGCATGCCGACCTGCTGGGACGAATGGTTCCCCGAAGTGGCGCGGCTGTACTCGCTGGCCGGAGCGGAGGTGATCGTCTACCCGACCGCCATCGGCTCCGAACCGTCCTTCCCGGCCTTCGACACCCAGCCGCTGTGGCAGCACGTGATCGTCGGCAACGGCATCACCAGCGGCACATTCATGGTGGTGCCCAACCGTTTCGGCGACGAGGGCGAGATCACCTTCTACGGTTCGTCGTTCATCTCCGACCCCTACGGCCGGATCCTGGTGCAGGCCCCGCGCGACGAGGCGGCGGTGCTGGTCGCCGATCTGGACCTGGATCAGCGCCGCGACTGGCTGACCCTGTTCCCGTTCCTGGACACCCGCCGGCCCGACACCTACGCGCGCCTGACCGCGCCGGTCGATCACCAGCACCCCTTCGGGCGGCCCTGATGAGCTGGCACATGCCCGCCGAGCACGCACCGCACCGGCGCACCTGGATGGCGTTCCCGCCCGCCGGATCGCAGATCACCGCGACCCCGCAGGCGGTGACCGAGGCCCGCACGGCGTGGACGGCGGTGGCGCACGCGATCGCCGAATTCGAACCGGTCACCATGATCGTGGATCCGGCCGACGCGGCGGCAGCCCGGACCTGGCTGTCGAGTGCGATCGAGATCGTCGAAGCACCCCTCGACGATGCCTGGATGCGCGATATCGGGCCGAGCTTCGTGCACGCCGCGGACGGGTCGGTCGCGGCGGTGGACTGGGTGTTCAACGGCTGGGGCCAACAGGAATGGGCCAGGTGGGACCACGATGCGAGGATCGGCCGGGCGGTCGCCGCGGCGGCCGGGACGCCGGTGGTGGAGTCGGCGCTGGTCAACGAGGGCGGCGGCATCCAGGTCGACGGCTGCGGGACGGTCCTGGTCACCGAGACCGTGCAGCTGGACCCCTACCGCAATCCGGGCCTGGCCAAGGCGGAGATCGAGGCCGAGTTGCGCCGCACCATCGGCGCCGACACGGCGATCTGGCTGCCGCGCGGACTGTGGCGGGACTCGCAGCGATTCGGCACCCGCGGGCACGCGGACATCGTCGCCGCGCTGCCCGCGCCGGGTGTGGTCCTGGTGCACGATCAGCGTGATCCCGAGCACCCCGACCATGCGCTCAGCCGGCAGCTCATGAAGCAGCTGGCCGCCGAAACAGATTGGGCCGGAAAGCCTTTCGAGGTGGTGCCGGTGCCCGCCCCGCGAACGCTGCGGGACGGGGAGGGCTTCGTCGACTACAGCTACATCAACCACTACGTGTGCAACGGCGCGGTCATCCTGTGCGGATTCGACGACCGCCATGACGCCGAGGCCGCGGCCGTGCTGGCCGATGTCTATCCCGGCCGCGTCATCGTGACCGTCGACGCGCGGGAGATCTTCGCGCGCGGGGGCGGCATCCACTGCATCACCCAGAACGAGCCCCTGCCCGCGCGCTGACCACTCGGCCGGCACGCCGCAATGGCGATTGAGGGGCCGGCCGATTCGCCGCAGTGGAGCGAGCAGGACCGTGAGCGCACCCACATACTAGAAACAGCAACCCTCGGGTTATCTCCAGGAAAACTCGATGTCCAGCAAGGAGTTCTCGTGCCTGTCATCACTCGCGACGTCGTGATCGTCGGCGCCGGGCCGTCCGGCCTGACCGCCGCCACCGAACTACACAAGGCCGGTCTGACCGTGGCCGTGCTGGAGGCTCGTGATCGAGTCGGCGGACGCACCTGGACCGGCGACATCGAGAACGCGATGATCGAGATCGGCGGCCAGTGGCTGTCCCCGCATCACACCGCCGCCCTCGAGCTGGTCGAGGAACTCGGCCTGAAGACCTTCTCCCGCTACCGCGACGGCGAATCGGTCTACCTCGCCGCCGACGGCACCCGCCAGCAGTTCACCGGCGACGTCTTCCCCGCGCCCGCCGACACCGCCGCCGAGATCGACCGCCTCATCGGGCTGCTCGACGGGCTGGCCGCCGAGGTCGGCGCGGAGCAGCCGTGGGCGCATCCGCTCGCGGCCGACCTGGATGCGATCCCGTTCAGCCTGTGGCTGGAGCGGCAGTCCGACAACGACTACGCCCGCGAGACGGTGGCGTTCTTCGTCTCCGGAGCCATGCTGACCAAGCCCGCACACACCTTCTCGACGCTGCAGGCACTGCACATGGCCGCCGCGCAGGGGTCCTACACCGCGCTGGCCACCGACACCTTCATGCTGGACAAGCGGGTCATCGGTGGCATGCAACAGGTTTCGCAACGCCTGGCCGCCGTCCTCGGCGACGATGTGCACCTGAATTCGCCGGTGCGGAAGGTGCGATGGTCCGAGAACGGCGTCAGCGTCGTCGCCGACGGCGATCTGGAGGTGCGCGCGGACCGCGTGGTGCTGGCGGTGCCACCGAACCTGTACTCCGGCATCAGCTTCGATCCGCCCATGCCGCGTCGTCGCCAGCAGATGTACCAGCACATGTCGTTCGGTTTCGTGGTCAAGGTGCACGCGGTGTACCCGACCCCGTTCTGGCGCGCGAAGGGCCTGTCCGGCACCGGTTTCAGTGATACCGACATCGTGTCGGAGGTCTACGACAACACCAACCACGACGCCACCACCGGCGCGATGGTCGGCTTCATCGCCCACGAACAGGCCGACGCCGTGTTCGAGATGAGCCCCGCCGAGCGCAAGCAGGCCGTGCTCGACTGCCTGGTCCGCTACCTGGGCCCCGAGGCCGCCGACCCGATCGTCTACTACGAATCCGACTGGGGCGCAGAGGAATGGACCCGCGGCGCCTACGGCGTCAGCTTCGACCTGGGCGGCATGACCCGCTACGGGCGCGACCACCGCGACCCGGTCGGCCCGATCCACTTCTGCTGCTCGGACCTGGCAGGGCACGGCTTCCAGCACGTGGACGGCGCGATCCGGATGGGCCGCCGCGCGGCCGCCGCCATCGTGGCCGAACGCAACCTCGTATAGCCACACCGTCACAACCGGTCTGTTCCCGGGTGTGCGGCGGCTCCGGGCCGGACGCCGCACACCGATACCGGACACGGTGAGGGCATCGCCCTCACCTCCGGCCGGCCGGAGGTCGGCGGCGTGCTCGATCGCGCAGGCTCACCCCTCGTCGCCGCCGTGAAATCGCTGGGCGTCCCGAAGCCGGTCGGTCGCACCAGTCGATTCCCACCTCCGGACAGGCGGCGATGGGATCCTCGGGCAGCAACCGATCCCCTGACCGGCCTGGCCGTTAATTCGTCACAGTGACGTGTTGATCTGGACTGGCTGGATGGTGGAATCTGTTGCTATCGGGGCGAATTCGCTCCCGGATCAGCTCGTCGGTGTCGCGAGACAGGGGATTTCCCGCATCCCGGCCTCGCCCTTCGGTTCGCGCCGCGATGGGCCTCAGCCCGCGGGCTGGGTGCGCCCGATGCCTCGCCAGCCCAGCGGAAGCTGGACGCGGCCTGCCCGGATATCGCCGATGAGGTGGGTGTAGCCGTCACGAACTTCGCCGAGATGGACCCACGCGGAGTGCCGAAGCTCCTCGCAGTCGCTGTGCAGCACCGTCCACCACGCCTCGGCGTAGGTCTTCGCCACATGGCTGATCACCTCGCCGAAGGTGTGCGTGTGGCGACGGGCGCACCGGGCGTGGCGCGTATAGGACGCGGCCCAAGAGTTGATCTTGTCGATGACCTTCGCGATATCCGCGCACAGCGCCGCCTCGGTGACCTCCGGGGCATTGCGCTGCGGATTCAGAACCGCCGAAATCAGCGCGGCATGCAGATCGCCGAGTTCTCTCGCCCACGTGATGAGTGGGAACGGCTCGGTGAGCCGCCCGGCGATCGCGGCCAACAGCTGATCCGCCGACAGCAGAGAGACCGCATCCGTCTCCGGATTCCCGTACGCCACTACACCCGCATTCATCGGGGACCACACGTGGTGCTGCCAGAGAATCGGGTCGTCATGCGATGTGTACGGAGGCTCGTCGCTCAATGCCGGCCTCGGCGGAACGGGTGTGCTGATACATGGGCGGTAAGTCAACTTTTCGCGATGAATGGTCGAAGTAGAGAACGCGCCGCTGCGACTCGGGGCATTATGCTAATACTGACTGCGCACTCAGTCAACGATTGGTCGAGCGGGCGGTCGATGCGAGGGTGTCCGGGAAATTGGACGAGGAGGGGCGGGATCAGTGAGTGAACGTGCGGTGGGACCGGGAAAGTCGGGCGCGATTCTCGATATCTTCACGCGCCATGTCGCCGAGAAAGGCTATGACGGAACGAGTTTCAGCGGTGTCGCCAGCGAGCTGGGCATCTCGCAGGGCTTGATCGTCCACCATTACGGCACGAAGGCGCGGCTGCTGGAAGTTCTGCACGTTTCCTATATGCGGCGCCGTATCGACGAGGCGCAGCGCATCGTGTCGACTTTCGCCACACCGCCCGAGCAGCTGGCCGGGCTGTTGCACGCGGCCATGCTGTATCAGGTGCACGACCGGAACGGGACCGTCGCATTCCAGCGCGAGGTCGCACGGCTCGCGCAGGAGGATGCGGATTCCGAGGGACGCAAGCTGCGCAGGCATTACATCGGGATCCTGCTCGGTGTCCTCGACGCGGGTATCGCATCCGGTGACTTCCGGCCCGTCGATACCAGCATCCGGAGCCTGCTCATTTTCGGTGCCGCGCAATGGGCGTGGACGTGGTTCGAGCCGGAAGGGCGCAGATCTGCCGAACAGGTCGGTGCCGAACTGGTAGATCTCGCTCTCGGATCCCTGCTGGTGGACAGGACCTCGTTGCCGCGCCTGCGCGATCCCGAAGGCCAGGTCGTCGCAACGGTGATCGACATCATCTCCACTGCCCCGGAGTCGTCCCGAGCAGCGCTGGGGGAATGACCCGGTGCCGACCTGAACCATGCCGACCTGAACCATTCGGGGGTGCGGCAACTCGGCAGGGCTAGGGCCTGTCTCGAAGTTGATAGGGCGGGCGTGTGGCCCGCCCTCACTACTGCCCGAGCCATTGGTTGATGACAGCGACATGGATCGTGGCCTGGTATCGGAGCGCGAGCTTGTCGAACCGGGTGGCGACGGCTCGATGTTGTTTGAGCTGATTGATACCGCGTTCGACAGCGTTGCGGTCACGGTAGATCACCGGAT
>NZ_JBHZAL010000033.1:0-85813 GCF_042754245.1 Nocardia sp. NPDC059228
CACCTCCCCAATTGGGTCTCAAACCCCTTGGCACCGCGCGGCCACCCCCCCCGCTCCGGGGGGTGCCCCTATTTCTTGTTTCCGTCCCCCCCTTTGTGCGGGGCGGCGCGCGGCTGGCGCGCGCCCCAACTCGTATCCGAACCCGAGCGCAGCGCTCTCAGTCCTAGATATCAGCAACAGAATTACCTTCGACAGCCCTGCGGCGTCCACAGCCCGAGCCCGTCGGGTATCGAAACAAGTTGTGCTGCAAGAATTGCGCCGCATTGCGCAGATAGCCGGGTCGGCAGACCGTTTCCGGTCCGACTCGAGGTCAGGACGAGCTTTGGCATTCGCGCCGAACGAATTGTTGTCTCGCCTGGTCGGGTGTCGAGTGTTCCAAACCACGGAATGAACTGCGCGGCAACTGATCCGGTGCCAGATGCCGTGCACCGGCCTCAGGACAGTTTCGCTTCGGGGGCGAAGGCGGGCAGTTTCTCGAGGCTGCTGCGGACGGCTTCGGCGCCGTACTCGAACATCTGCCGCTCGTAGTCGTCGATCGCGTTACGCAGATCGCGGTGGCCTTCGTCGGCCTCGATCAGGCAGCGGCGCAGCAGGTCCGCATCGCGCAGCGCGGTGTTCGCGCCGTTGCCGCCGGTCGGGGAGGTGGCGTGGATCGCGTCGCCGAGCAGCGTGACCGGGCCGGACGCCCAGCGCTCACCGGGCTTGACCACTCTGATCGAGAGCAGTGTGCTGTTGTCCGGGTCGGTCTGCTCGATCAGCGCGCGCAGCGCCGGGTGCCAGCCCTCCATCCTGGACAGCACGGCGTCCTGCGCGGTCAGGTCCTCCAGCGGACTGTTCGGCGGCAGGATCATCGCCCAGCGCACGTAGTCGCCGATGTCGGGCAGCGTGACTTCGGGGGCCAATTGCTCGGCGGCCTGCTTCGGCGGGGTACGGAAGCGCATCGCGCCGAGCAGCAGGCTGACGCCGTCGCCGGCGATCTTCGAGCCGAAAGCCTTGGACAGGCCGGCGAATTCGTCGGTCAGCGGGGTGCGGCCGATGACGAACCGGACGCCGGTGTCGGTCGGGGCGGTCTGCGGCGACAACACCCCGCGGACCGCGGAGGTGACGCCGTCCGCGCCGACGAGCAGGTCGGCGGTGGCCGGGTCGCGGCGGGCGAACCGGGCTCGGACCTTGCCGTCGGCCAGCACGTCGTAGCCGGTCAGCGCGGCATCGGTGTGCATGGTGAGACCGGTCAGCAACAGGTGTCGCAGCACCTGCCGGTCGACGACGATGCCGGTCCGGCCCGCGCCGAGGCTGCCGATCTCGTTCAGCCACGGGTCCAGGATCAGTTGTTCGGCGGAGGCGTCCATGACGATCTGGTCGAGCAGCGGATGCCAGCGCGTCGGCAGGCAGTTTCGCACCGCCTGGAAACCGATCGGATTCAGCACGAGCCGGTAGCCCTGGAACCGCGCGACGATCCCCGGATCGCGCTCGAACACGTCGGCCTCGATCCCGGCACCACGCAGACCCTGCGCGAGAGCCAGACCTCCCAGACCGGCTCCGACAACGGAAACTCGCATCACGCACCTCCTGGACATCTACACGAACTTTGTTCGCTTTGACGATCTAAGTTCTACGTAACGAACTTAGTTCGTGTCAAGCTATAGTGGCCGGTATGCCCGCCGATCCCCGCCAACGCCGCGCAGCCCGCCACGCCCAACCCGCAGCGGAGACTGCCGCGCCGGCACCACGCAAGAAGCCCATCACCGTCGAACGGATCACCGACGCCGCCCTGGAGGTCGTCGCCACCGAGGGCTACGACGCGTTGACCATCCGCCGCGTCGCCACCGCGCTGGGCACCGGTCCGTCATCGCTGTACGCGCACATCGTCAACAAGGACGACATCGATGATCTGCTGATCGGCAGGCTCTACGCCGAAGTCGTGCTCCCCGAACCTAATTCGGACGCCTGGCGCGAACAGCTGCTCGAGGTGTACACGCAGATCCGCGACCTGTACCTGAAATACCCCGGAATCTCGCGGGCCGCGCTGGCCATGGTGTCGACCAACCTGGAGACGCTGCGGGTCGGCGAAGGAATCCTGGCGATCCTGCTCGCGGGTGGCATCGAACCGAGGACGGCCGGATGGGCCCGCGACGCGCTGTCGCTCTACGTCAGCGCCTACGCACTGGAACAGTCGCTGGTCCAGCAACGGCGCCGGCACCAGGATCAGGAATGGGTACTCAGCCACGAGGAGTTGCTGGACCGCTTCACCGCACTGCCCGCCGAGAAATTCCCACACACTCGACGCCACGCCGCCGAGCTGATCTCCGGCACCGGACACGACCGCTTCGAGTTCACCCTCGGCCTGCTCATGAACAATCTGCGGCCCGCATCCCGTTGACCTGCGGCGTGCGGTGGCCACAGGACTCGACCGCCGGGGCGACAGCCCGATCCGGCCGACCGTGCACGAGCGCGCGATCAACACGCACGGATCCGTCTTCAGTTGTCAGTCAAGGATATTGGGCACGGATACGCTCATGGGTCACCTCGATGACCTCGGACCAGCACACCGCCCAGCTGGTACTGGTGCGCGACTCTTTGAACTGACGATCACCCGAGTCCACCGCTCTCGATCCTGGGTAGCAGCAACGGAATTGAGCTGCATCGATCGGAGGTCCGTTTCCCTGCTGACCATTCCGGGTGCGGCGAACGTGGGGCAGCGCTGTCAGCTCGACGACGCTGGTTGCTCGCCCGGGAAAAGGATCGGGCTGATCAAGTGCGGTCTGCGGCCCGGGCCGGGCTGGTTCGCCGCGAGCGGTGCGACGAGGTCGCGAAAGCCGGTGAGCATGCGGTCCAGCTCCTCGCGGCTGAGCCACAGCGTGGCTTGGCGGTAGCCGACCGAGTCGGCGACGGGGTCGGCATCGGGGTGATCGAGGTAGGCGTTGAACTCCGCGATCAGGACGGCCATGGCGGCCGCGAACCCTTGGCGGTGATCGTCCGCGGTCATCGCGCTGCTCGCCTCCGGGGAGACGGTCGGGCGATCGGATCGCAGTCGGTAGAAGCGTTCCACCGCGCCGCGCACGCGTCGCTCATCGCCGATCTCGAGCATTCCCCCCTCGGTGAGCAGGCCGATCTGCCGGTAGACGCTGGTCCGGGGCACATCGGGCATGCGGTCGCACAACTCTCCGGCGCTGCGCAATCGGCCGCCGGACAGTGCGTGGATGATGCGCAATCGCACCGGGTGGAGCAGCAACTCGGTCGGGTCCATTCCTCAACTATCCCATATCTGGTACCGTTCCCAAAGTTGGTATCGATAGGGAGGGTGACCCTGATGCGGGATGTTCCTGGGCGTCGAATGACATTGAACGGCAACGAGATCTACTTCGAAGAGTCCGGCACCGGGAGCACCTGGGTGGTGTTCGAATCCGGTTCGGGCGCCGGGCGAACGCTCTGGGATCCGGTGGTGCCGCTCCTGGGCGACACCGCGCGCACCGTCGCCTACGACCGAGCCGGTCGTGGCCGTAGTGGCCGTCCCGCGGAACCGCAGACCATCGACGACATGGCGGCGACCCTGGTGGCGTTGGTCCAGGCGCTCGCGCCGGAGCGGGTGATCCTGGTGGGCCACAGCATGGGTGGGCTGATCGTGCGCCGCGCCGCGGAAACGCTGGCGCCGGCCGGGCTCGTCCTCATCGACCCGACACCGGAAAACGCTCCGAACTACGACAATTGGGCGCCGACTGTCCGAAAGACCGACCGTATCCTCGCTGTGCAGCAGGCATTGAGCCACTTCCCGCCGCTCATGCGGCTTTTGACCAGTTCCTACGGCCGCAAGTTCCCCGCCGACAGCTACGCGACCATGCTGGCCGAGGACTTCA
Source organism: Nocardia sp. NPDC059228 (assembly GCF_042754245.1). Classification (NCBI taxonomy): domain Bacteria; kingdom Bacillati; phylum Actinomycetota; class Actinomycetes; order Mycobacteriales; family Nocardiaceae; genus Nocardia; species Nocardia sp. NPDC059228. The sequence goes on from NZ_JBHZAL010000033.1 coordinate 3,855, forward strand.
CGTCCGCCGGGCTCACCACAACCCGCCATGAGATAACAGCCGTCGCGGCGGCGATCGACGAATTCCGCCGCCGCCCACCAGAACCGCCGAAATCCGGCGTCATCGTGATCTCCGCGATCCACGCCGCCCGCTACCAGGCTCGCAATCTCGACCTCATGCGCGAATACCAGCGCCGATATGCCGCACAGGTCGGCGCGCAATACGAGGACGCCGTCTCGGAGCACATCATCCCCGCCGAGCGACCCGAGCAAGTCGCTGCCGCGGTTCGCCGACTGATAGACGCTGAAGCATCGCAGGAACAGTGATGGACAAAACGAAACTCCCCGCCGAGCTACATGGCCGGTCCCTACGCGCCGGTTGCTGACGAGATCGATTCGATCGCACTGAAAGTGAGCGGCGCTTTACCCACCGAGCTGAATGGACGGTACTTCCGCAACCCGAGGTGGCTCGGCGGGCTTATCGGGCCGTGACGAACCCCTGGGAGACCAGCCAGTCGCGGGCGACGGTGGCGGGTTCGGCGCCTTCGAGGTCGACCTTGCGGTTGAGTTCGGTGATCGTCTCATTGGTCAGCAAGCGCGAGATCGGCTCCATTACCGTGGCCACCTGGGGGTGTGCGTCGGCGAAGGATTTCCGCATCACCAGGGCCGCATTGTATTTGGGGAAGAAGCCGAGATCGTCGTCCAGAATGCGGAGGTCGAGGGCTTTGATGCGGCCGTCGGTGGTGGCGACCGAACCGAACTGGCAGCCGCCGTTCGCGGTGGAGGTGTAGACCAGTGCGTCCTGCATGATCTGTTTGTGCACCTTGGCGGTGTCGATGCCGTACTTGCGGGCCATGCCGGGGAATCCGTCCTGACGGACACTGAATTCGGTGCCCAGGCAGGTGGGTCCGGTGCCGGGGTCGGTGTTCACGGCCCGCGCGTAGTCGGAGAGCGTCTTCGTCCCGGTCCGCTGTGCGCTTGCCGCGTTGGTGACCAGCGCGTAGGTGTTGTTCATCGGGGCGACGTCCGCCCACAGCATGCCGTGCGCGGCCAGGTCGGCGTCGCGTACCGCCTCGAACTGCTGCTGCGAGTCCGGAATCGGCGTCTCGTTGCCCAGATAGTTGATCCAGCCCGTGCCGGTGTAGTCGTAGGCGATGTCGACCTGCCCGTGCAGCTGGGCATCGCGCAAACTGTTGGACCCGGTGATGTTGGTGAGGTCGCGCACTCGAGCGCCTGCCGCGGTGAGCGCGAATTCGATGACATAGCCGAGAATGTTCTGCTCGGTGAAATCCTTGGACCCCACCGTGATCGCCACGCCCTGCAACCCGGGATCCGGCCGGATGCTGCCCGCTCCGACCTGCAATGGCACCGCCCCGCCGGATTCGAGCCCGCATCCCGCCACCAGCATCAGCCCCAGCGCGGCCAGCACCGCCGTCCATCGCCTCCTCATCGCAGACCCCGTGGGCCGAGGAACTGTTCGGCGAGCGCTCCCAGCCAATCCACCAGCAGCGCGAGCGCCACCGCCAGCATCGCCCCCACCCACAGCGTCACATTGTCCCGCAACTTGTATCCGGTATCGATGAGAATTCCCAGCCCACCCGCGCTGACCAGGAACGACAGCGTCGCCGTCCCCACCGCCAGCACCAGCGAGGTCCGCAGACCCGCGAGGATGTACGGCACGGCAAGCGGAAACTCGATGCGCCGCAACACCATAGCCGCGGACATCCCCTGCCCCCGCCCGGCATCCACCAGCGTGGGATCAACCTGCTGATACCCGAGAATGGTGTTCCGCAATACCGGCAGCAACCCGTAGAACGCGATCGGCGCCACCCCGACCCAGAACCCCGTCTGCTGGGTCAGCAGGTAATACAGCACGATGAGCCCGATGGCCGGTGCGGCCGCACCGATATTGGCCATCCCCACGAAAAGCGGTGCCAGCCTGCGAAATCCGGGCCGGGTGAGCAAGGTCCCCAATGGAACCGCGACAGCGACGACGATGGCCACCACCGTCGCCGTGATCACGACATGCTGTCGGGTGACGGTCACGATATTCGCCGCATTCATGCTCGCCTGCTGTGTGGCTGTCAGATCCCGATCGAACGCCCACACCAGCACCGCCACCCCGAGTCCCACCGCCAACGCCGGCTGCGCCACCAGCCGAATCAGCTCCGACCGCCGCTCGGTACTCGGCCCCCTCATGCCCGCTCGCCCGATTCCGCCACGCTGGAATCCTGTACCGCATCAGCGGGTTTCGCGGTGGCGCGGCCGCTCTCGGCGCGGGTGAGGGAGAGGTGGGTGACGAGGGTGTCGATCGCGATCAAGCCTGCGTATTCGCCGTGATCGCCAGTGACCACGGCGTGGGCGGTGCTCTCGGTGAGCAGCATTTCCAGCGCCTCCTGCAGGGACGAGCGCAGGGCGACCGTGCCGGTGACCGGGTGTCCGGCCTCGCGCAGTGAGGGGGCATGGGCCAACTCCTCGGCCGAAACCCAGCGCAGGGGGCGGTGTTCCGCGTCCAGCACCAGGCCCCAGTGCCATTCCCGCTCGGCGAGGGCGTTGCGCAGGGGTTGCATCTCATCGGTCTCGGTGGCCGTCGGGCACTGCCCGAGTTCGACGTCCTCGACGCGGGTGAGCGTGAGCTGTTTGAGCCCGGCGTCCGCTCCGACGAATCCGGCGACGGTGTCGTCGGCGGGTGCGGCCAGGACGGCGGCCGGGGTGTCGTATTGCAACAGTCGGGAGCCGTTGCCCAGCACCGCGATTCGATCGCCGAGTTTGACGGCTTCGTTGAAATCGTGGGTGACGAAGACGATCGTCTTGTGCAGTTCGGCCTGCAGGCGCAGCAGTTCGTCCTGCAGGAGCCCGCGGGTGATCGGGTCGACCGCGCCGAACGGCTCGTCCATCAGCAGGACGGGCGGGTCCGCGGCGAGTGCGCGTGCGACGCCGACGCGTTGCTGCTGACCGCCCGAGAGCTGGCGCGGGTAGCGGCGGCGGAAGGTGCCCGGATCCAGGCCGACCAGATCGAGCATCTCGTCGACGCGGGCGTTGATCTTCGCGCGATTCCAGCCGAGCAGCGCGGGCACCGTAGCCACGTTGCGCGCCACCGTCTGATGCGGGAACAGCCCGGCCTGCTGGATCGAGTACCCGATCTGTCTGCGCAGCTGGTCCGGATCCTGACGACCGATATCACGCCCGTCGATGGTGATGGTGCCCGAGCTCGGTTCGATGAGCCGGTTGATCATGCGCATGATGGTGGTCTTGCCGCACCCCGACGGGCCGACGAACACCACGATCTCCCCGGCCGGAATGGTGATCGAGAATTCGTCGACCGCCGGATCCCGTTGCCCCGGATAGCGTTTGGTGACCGCGTCGAGCACGATCCGCGCGCCATGTGGCACGTGTGCGGAATCTTTTGCCGCAGTGACGGTTTCAGTCACGAATTCCCCTCGGGGTAGTGCACCGGCCGACGCCGGCCAGCAGGGCGTCGAGCAGCAACGCCAGCACGATGATCAGCACCGTGCCGGTGAGGGCCTGCGGCACCGCGGTCGGGCTGCCCAGCCGGGCCAGCCCGGAGAAGATCAGGTTCCCCAGTCCGGGCCCCTTCGCGTAGGCGGCCATGGCCAGAATCCCCATGATCATCTGGGTGCTGACCCGCATCCCGGTGAGGATCGACGGCCACGCCAGCGGCAGTTCGATGCCGACCAGTACCCGCAGCCGGTTCATCCCGACCCCGCGCGCCGCGTCCGACACCGCCGGATCCACCCCGCCCAGCCCGATGATCGTATTGCGCAGGATCGGCAGCAGCGCGTACAGCACCAGCGCGACCACGGTCGGCCGCACGCCCAGCCCCAGTACCGGAATCAGCAAGCCCAGCAACGCGAACGACGGCACGGTGAGAATGATGCTGGCCAGCGCGGTCGCCAGCGCCGACCCCCACGGGCTGCGGTGCACCGCGATCCCGATCAGCACCGCCAACGCGGACGCGATCAGCATCGATTGCACCACCGCGGATACATGCAGATACGAGTCGGTGAGCAGCTGCCTGCGATGATCGACGACGAAATTCCAGAGCGTGCCCAGAAGCCCCCTCCTGCCTAGGAGTTCACCCCACAGTGTATTGATGCGAACCCCGCCCCGAGCCTTTTCGGCGGTCGACGAGACGATCAGTAGCGGTACGAAGGCCGCTGCGGTTGAACGGACTTCACTCGACGCGGTAGCGCAGCATCACCACGGTGTTGAAGTGCCGCGTCTCGGCCAATCGAAGCTGGATGCGCTTGTCCAGTGACGGGAAGAGCGGTGTGCCGCCGCCGAGCACCACGGGCGAGACGAACAGCTGGTACTCGTCGATGAGCCCGTGCGGCATCAGCGCGGCCGCGAGGCTCGCACCACCGACCTCCATGACGCCGTCTCCCGCGGCCTTGAGCCTGCGCACCTCCTCGACCGCGTCGGCGCTGACCAGGGTGCTGTTCCAATGGACTTCGGTGAGCGTCCGGGAGAAGACGACCTTGGGCTTCTCCCGCCACAGCCCGCCGAATTCGCGCTCGATGCGTGGCGCGTCCTCTGGCACGTGCGGCCAGTACGCGGCCATCAGCTCGTACAGCCGACGACCGTGCAGCGAGACCTCGATCTCTCGGTACCTGTCGTTGTGGAACTGGTGCAACTCCTCGTCCGGGTCGGTCCAGTCGATGCTGCCGTCGCGGTCGTTGACGTAGCCGTCCACGGACACACCGAACCCATAGATCAGTTTCCTCATGAAGGGGTAGACCTCCTGCGCGCTCGAAACTCATCGGTAGTCATCGCATCTCACCAAGAACCAAGGACAAGACGATCAGGGACTCCTCAGCCCGCCGCATGCCATTCCTCAGCGACACAGTCGTCGTCGTAATACCACCACGACAGCCGCGAGCGCCGACAAGGCAATGCCGAGTCCAGCAAACACCCAGGAGATGATCTGTGCCGCCCGCACCGATCCGGGCATCGTCGTCGGATACGGCGGAACCTGACCGTAAGGCTGGTAGTCCTGATCGTTGGCGCCGATCGAACCGGCAGGAAGTCAGGGGCGCAGCAGGGGACGTCCTTCGAGCGCGGCTTTCCAGAGCTTCTCCGAGGCATCTTCGGTGTCGCCGTCCAGGAACTCGGGCAACAGGGCGTCAGCCGCATCATCCGCGTCGGAGTGTTCGAGGTAGTCGCCCCCGGACAAGCGCAGCCGACGGGCCTTCAGATCATCGACGAAGATGACTTCTCCCCTGTCCCATGTTTCGAGCCACGCGCCCGCAGAGGCAGCACCGTTTACGACGACCACTCCCATGTCGGAGAGTTCCGTCATCAGCAGGCCCCCGACGGTGAGCGAGCCGCCGATGAACAGATTGCTGTCCATCAGGCACATCAGGTGCTGCGCGGTCACCGAGCCGGTGACAAACAGCGGCGTGTACACATCTGCGTTCAAGAAGCGCATCGGCCCGTCGACCGTCAGGTCGCCATCGATGACGTAAACGGTGTCCGGCGCCAGACCAGGGTCGTTCCCTATCGACAAAGGCCCGTCGATGGTGAGGCCACCCTCGTGAACGAAGAAGCACCCTGGTTCGTCCTCGAAGAGTTCTTCCAGGTCTTCCACGTGGTTGTCGCTGGCTTTGCAGATGTCGTAACGCTCTGCCGCCTCGGACAGCGGTACTGATTCCCAACGTGTACACCACTGTTCGAAGGACACCTGACTCCTCGCGTTCTGTCCGATCCCGGTTGCTGTGCGGCACAGCAAAACCCATCCAGCGAGTCTTGCACACGCCGTCACTCGACCGCATAGCTTCGGTACGTCAGCGGGCCGGCATCACCCAACTCCCGAATTGGGTTCTGAGCTTCAAACCCTGTTTCTGTCCCCGGCGCACAACACTGTCAGTCCGAGACAGCAGCTCACGCATCCTTCGCTACGGCCGGCCCGCCGCTTTCGCATTCGGAGGGAAGCGTTGTGACATGAAGGCTAGAGCGTAGGCCATCGACGCCAATCCCCGTATCGCGCAACATGTTTCATACTCACTGCACGTCGGGGATGGTCGTTGCCTGAGGGGCGGTAGGGTTCGGGCGGTGGAAGGGATGACATCGATGAGACGACTGGCGGTTGCGGTGGGGGCGGCGATGGTGGTGGCCGCGGGGCAGTTCGGGGTGGGTGCGGCGCAGGACGATTCCGGGGCCTTGGATCGGCTGGTGGAGTTGGTGAGCGAGCGGCTCGGTACCGCGGATACCGTCGCGGCGGTCAAGTGGGCGGGGGCGGTGCGGGATGGGGGCGAGCCGATGATCGACGATCCGGGTCGTGAACAGGCGATCTATCATGCGATGGCTCAGCTGGGGGCGGAGCGGAAGCTGCCTGCGGGGCTGGTCCGGCAGGTGTTCGAAGGTCAGATCGAGGCTAGCAAGATCGTCCAGCGTGGGCTGGTGACCGAATGGCGGTATGGGCTGGCGACGGCGCCGGCGCCCGCGACGGATCTGGCCGGGGTACGGCCGGTGATCGATGGCCTCAACGTCGCGATCATCGACGAATTGGATAGGGAGCGGACCGAATTGACGCGCTCCGACTGCCCGGCGCGAGTCGCCGCCGGGGTGCTCGCTGTCGCCGGGAACGACAATCTCGACGCTCTCCACGCGGCGGCGCTCGTGCGCGCGTCGACTCCACTGTGTGGGAGCTGACATATGTCCCCCCAGCACAGAGACGTCACCCTGATAGGGACTGCCGCAACCAGCATCCGAATTCGGCTGCCGAGCAACAGCGTTCATGGCAACTCAGTCGAGACAGAATTCGTTGCCCTCGATGTCCTGCATCACGAGGCACAACTCGTTGACGCCATCGGCGCGCAGTAGTCGCAGGCGTACCGCGCCGAGCGCGACCAGCCGTGCGCACTCGGCCTCGAGTGCGGCCAAGCGCTCTTCACCCACGAGCCCAGTGCCGACTCGCACGTCGAGATGCACCCGATTCTTGGTGATCTTCCCTTCGGGCACACGCTGAAAGAACAGTCGCGGGCCCACACCTGACGGATCAACACATGCGAACGCTGAACCCTGATGCTCGGGCGGCAGGGAGGAATTGAAATCGGCCCAACTGGCAAACCCCTCCGGTGGCGGCGGAATGACATACCCCAGCACATCGCACCAGAAACGAGCGACACGCTCAGGCTCTGCGCAGTCGAAGGTGACCTGGATCTGTTTGACCGACGCCATCGGTTCACCATAGCGGCAGGGGCCTTCGCCGCCTCGGCAGCAGCCCTACCCGACGCGGTCCCACCCTCGCCATGCCGCCCAACCTGCGTGGCGTTCAACGGATTCCGCGCCGCGACCGCTGCCTTCCGCCGCCTCGCCCGTAGCGCACTCCCCGCGGTGGTACCCGCGCCCGAAGGTCGGCGAGAACGTCTGGGGCGACTATGAATTGGGATTCGGCCGAGTCGGTGCCGTCGTCGACCAGGACTCGATACTCGTGGTCGACGACGGGTTCGACGGTGATTCGGGGGTTGGTCATCGGGACAGGGGGCTATAGAAAACGAAGCCGTTGCCTTTGTTGTCGTAGACGACGGCGCGGCGTTCGTGGGCATCGTCGTAGGGGCCCTTGACGATGCCGCCGCCGCTGGCCTCGATGGCCTTGGCGGCCGCGTCCACGTCCGCGGTTTTGATGCCGACGACTACCTGGCCGTGGATAGGGTGGTCTACCGCGCTGGCGAGGGCGAGGGTGACGGGGCCGCCGTTGAGGGCGGCGAAGTGGGCGCCGTCGCGGAACTTCAGCGGCATGCCGAGGGTTTCGGTGTAGAAATCGATGGATTCATCGAGGTTGTCGGTGGACAGGATGATCATCTTGACTTCGTGATCGCTCATGGCTGCCTCCTGGGGGCGAGGTGGTGGCGCGCCCGGAATGCCCGGGTTCGGTCGCCCACCATGATGGCTGCTCCGCGCCGCCGGGGATCGCCAACGACACGCCGCCGCCCACTGAGCGGGCCTCGTACCTCGCCGCCACAGACGTGGCAAATGTCCAATTTCCGCCATGCTCTTTTGTTTCACGAAATCAACTTTTATAGTTGATTCATGGAAGCAAACAAAAACCAGGTTTCGCGATTGGCCCGCAGCACCGCACGATTCGCGGAAGCCATGCGGCAGGGCACTTCTCGCGCCTACGACCCGGTCCGGGTCGGCGTGCTGCAGTGCGCGGTCGAGTCCGGGCCGCTGCGGGCCGGGGAGATCGCCGAATGCCTGGACGCGTTGCCGTCTTCCATCACCCGGCATGTCCAGGCGCTGATCGACTCCGGGCTGGTCAGCACCTCCCCCGATCCGGCGGATCGGCGGGCGGTGCTGGTCGAGGCCACCGAGGCGGGGCGGGCCGAGCTCGCGCAGTTCCTGGAGATCGGCGACCAGGTCTTCGGCGAGGTGATCGCCGACTGGTCCGCCGAGGATGTCGACACGCTCACCCGGCTGCTCGATCGCATGATCGAGGCCTGGGCCGCGGCGGGTGCACACCAGCAGCAGCGGGCGAGCCGCAAACGCCCGGGCCGATTCGGCTGGAGCCGGATCTGACCTCAGGAGAGGACCCATTGCCATGGCCACCAACACACCCCTGCACGTGATCATCGCCGGCGGCGGCATCGGCGGGCTGGCGCTCGCCAACGGCCTGCGCCGCGCCGGCGTGAGCGTCAGCGTGCACGAACGCGAAACCCAGCGCACCGACCGGCTGCAGGGTTTCCGTATCCACATCAACCCGCACGGCAGCAATGCCCTGGCGGAACTGCTGTCGCCGGAGCTGTATTCGACCTTCACCGCATGTGCGGGCAAGGGCGGCAACGGGTTCGGTTTCGTCACGGAACAGTTGCGGGAACTGCTCCAGATCGATCCGGAGGAGGGTGCGCACACCGCCGGCGGGCACTACGGCATCAGCCGGATCACCCTGCGGCAGCTGCTGCTCGCCGATCTGGGCGACATCGTGCACTACGGCAGCATGTTCGACCGCTATGAGCGGCTGCCCGACGGCCGGATCCGCGCCCATTTCGGCCACGGCGACTCCGAGATCGGTGATGTCCTGGTCGGCGCGGACGGCGGCACCTCCCGGGTACGGGCGCAATACCTCCCACAGGCCGAGCGCGTGGACACCGGAATCGTCACCATCGCAGGCAAATACGGCCTGACACCGGAATCGCGGGCCCGCCTGGACGCCCGGCTGCTGCGCAATCCGCTCAGCGTCATCCCGCCCAGCGGCTGCGGAATGTTCCTCGCCCCACACGAATTCGACATCCCCGCCGGTGCCGAATTCATCGCCGGGAACCAGGCCGGCCTCGAGCCCGGGCTGCTCCTCGACAACACCCAGCCGTACGTGTTCTGGGCCTTCGCCGCCAAACGCGAACGCTACGGGGCCGACGTGGAGGCGCTCTCACCTGTCGGCCTGCACGCTCTAGCCGTGCGCATGACCACGGGGTGGGCGCCCGAATTGCGGTCGCTGGTAGCCGATTCCGATCCGGAGACCGCCACCCTGCTGCCGATCAAGACGTCGGTCCCGATCCCGGCCTGGCAGACCACGAATGTCACGCTGCTCGGCGATGCGGTGCACAGCATGACCCCGTTCGCCGGTATCGGCGCGAATACCGCACTGCGCGACGCCCGGGGGCTGTGCCGCGCACTGGTGGCCGCCGAACGCCGTGAGCTCGGACTGCTCGAGGGCATCCACCGATACGAATCAGACATGATCGACTACGGCTTCGCGGCGGTGCGGACCTCGCTGACCGCGGCCACCCAGTCGGTGTCCGACAGCCGGTTTGCGCGCGGCGCAGGCAAACTCGTCTTCCGCACCGCCAACGCGGTGCCCGCCATGAAGCGAAAGATGTTCGCCGACTTGGCTGCCGAGTGATAGCTGCCGCGCATGTGCCGCCCGCGTGCCGAGCGGGTGGCACATGCGGATCACCACCCTCGAATGTCCAAAGTCCAACGCGCACATGGCATTCAGAAGGCTCGCAGATTGCTGAACCGGCGGATACGTCCCAGCCGGAAGTAATTTGAATGAAACATTCCCTTTCAATTTCCCAATCCGAACCTTGCCCGGTAGTGTGCCGTCGTCGCCTCAGCGATCGCGAAACCCCTGTTCTGGCAATGGAGTTCGAGTGCTGGAAATTCACCACTTCAGCTACGGTTGGATCACCCCCGTACTGGCGTACGTCATGTCCGTCACCGGATCCCTGCTCGGTCTGCGGTGTACGGCACGGGCCCGGTCCGGGGACGGGCGCAGTGGCTGGCTCATCTCGGCGGCCGTGGCCATCGGCGGCACCGGAATCTGGGTGATGCACTTCGTCGCCATGCTGGGCTTCACCATCCGTGGTGCGGTGGTCAAGTACAACGTGCCGCTCACCCTGCTCAGCGCCGTCATCTCGGTCACCGTGGTGTGGATGGGCCTGTTCATCGTGGCCCGCGAGCCATTCGGCCGCTTGTCGCTGTTCGCGGGCGGCGCGGTCACCGGGCTCGGCGTCGGCGCCATGCACTACTCGGGCATGTACGCCATGCGGTCCGACGCCATGATCGACTACAACGCCGGCATCGTCACGCTGTCCATGGTGATCGCGGTGGTCGCGGCCACCGTGGCGCTGTGGTTCACGCTGGTCATCACCGGCATCTGGGCCACCATCGGCGCGGCCCTGATCATGGGTGTCGCGGTCTGCGGCATGCACTACACGGGCATGGCCTCGATGAGCGCGCACCACATGGACAATCCGGCCACCCCGCGGGGGGCGGGCCCGATGGAATTGCTGGCCCCGCTGATGATCAGCGTCAGCATGGTGACGCTCGTCCTGCTCATTCACGTCGGCCTCACCGAGGTGGACGAACGCTCCATGATGCCCGAACCGGAACGGCCCGAACCGGCGCGCGCGGGCTGGTCGCTGCGAGCGGCCTCGGCGGTGGCCGACACCCGCGGCTCCGGCCAGGATGAGCCCGGTCCCCGCGACTACCGGACCGCGGGCCTGTACGCACCGGCCGCCGACTATCAGGCGCCCGGCCGCCACGAAATGCCCCCGCCCGGCGACCGGCGTTCGGACCAGTTCTACCCGGCGGCCGGCGGCCCGGCGGCGCGCCCCGATCGGAATCCGGTTCCGCCGCAGCGCAGTACCCGCTACTCATAGCCGAACCCGCCCGACTGTGGGCAATCTCCATTCTCAGCCGGGCAGGCTGAGAATTGCCGACCCGGTTCGCTGAGAATCCGGTTCCGGTGTTCGACTTTGGGGCACATCGGCAGCAAACTGACTGCCGTGGAGCACCACCAGCTGGAGTTGATCTTCGCGGTCCTGTTCGCGACCATCCTGGCCCAGCCGCTCGGACGGCGGCTGGGCCAGGCCCCGGCGGTCCTCATGACCGCCTTCGGCGTGGTGCTGGCCCTGATTCCGCAGGTGCCGAATATCGAGATCGATCCCGAACTCATCCTGCCGCTGGTGCTGCCTCCCCTGCTGTACGCGGCCGCGCGGCGCACCTCCTGGCGGCAGTTCGCCGAGAACTGGGTGGCCATCAGCCTGCGCGCGGTGGTGCTGGTCATCGTGACCACGGCGGCCGTGGCCTGGGCCTTTCACCTCTGGTATCCGGCCGTGCCGATCGGTGCCGCGGTGGCGCTCGGCGCCCTGGTCGCGCCACCGGATCCGGTGGCGGTCTCGGCGCTGGCCGGCAAGCTGGGCTTGCCCCGGCGTCTGGTCGCGGTGCTCGAGGGCGAGGGGCTGTTCAACGACGTGACCGCGATCGTCCTCTACACGGCGGCGATTCAGGCCGTGGTGACCGGTTCCTTCTCAGCCTGGGGCGCATTCCGCGATTTCCTGGTGTCGGCGTTGGTCGGGGCGTTGGTCGGGCTGCTGTTCGGCTGGGCCGGAAGCAAACTCATGCAGCGGCTGGACGAGGCCCCGTGGCGGGTGGCGCTGGGACTGCTGCTGCCGTTCGCCGCCTACGGGCTCTCGGAGTCACGGGGCGGGTCGGCGGTGCTGGCGGTGCTGGTCTGCTCGATGTATCTCACCCATGCCGCAACCGATTTCAGTGACAGCGACTACCGGCTGGTCGGCGACTCCTTCTGGGAGATCACCGAGATGCTGGTCACCGGTTTCGCTTTCGGCCTGATCGGACTCGAGCTGAGCACGGTACTGCGCGACGCCGGACCCGACTGGCCGCGCTTCATCGGCGGTGCGGCGGTGATCATCGCGGTGGTGGTGGGATTGCGGCTGATCTGGCTGCTGACCACGACCGTGATCTTCCGATCCTGGTGGCGCACCCGCGACAAGGACGAGCCCCACACCTGGCGCGAGACCGTGGTGACCTGGTGGGCGGGCATGCGCGGGGTCGCCACGGTGGCGCTGGCCCTGGCCGTACCGTTCACCACCGACAGCGGACAACCGTTCCCGGGCCGCACCGAAATCCTGTTCACCGCCATCGCGGTCGTGCTGTTCACGCTGCTGCTACAGGGCCCGACCCTGCCCGCCGTGGTGCGGGCGACCGGCGTGCACGCCGACACCGGCACCGAGCGTGCCTTCGAACGCCAGCTCTGGACCCGGGTGCTGGAGGCCGAACTGGCCCGGCTCGAGGAGATCTCGGAGACCGAGCACCTCCCCGCGGAGGTCTACGACCGGCTGCGCACGGGATTCGAACGCCGTCTGGCCCAGGCGGATCCGGAGGCCGCCGGGGACAATCCCCGGACCCACACCGATCGCACGCTGGCCTTCACCACGAAGATGCGCTCCATCACCAATGAGGTGCTGGAGGCGGGCCGGGCCGAGGCGCTGGCAGCGCGCCGCGAACCGGGGATACCGCCCGATGTGGTGGACCGCGTCATGCGCCGGCTCGATCTGCGCCGGTAACCGACCGCTACCCGGTCCGGCCCAGCTTCACCAGGACGGCGACGAATTCCCGCAGGAAGGATTTCCGGGTCAGCAGCCGGGAGGTACGCGCCCCGGTGACCTGAGCGCGCAGCCCCAGCCGCCGGGCCAGCCCGGCCGTGCGCAACACGTGAAAGTCACTGGTGACCACGGTTATTCGCACCTGCTCCGGATCCATACCGCGCCCGCGTAGTTCCCGGACGGTGAACCGCAGATTCTCCTCGGTATTGCGGGACCGGTTCTCGCGCAGGATGCGGTCGTCCGGAATGCCCTGCGCCACAAGATAATCAGCCATCGCCTCGGCCTCGGCCACGGTTTCGGGCCCGCTCTGCCCGCCCGACACCACCAGCAGCGGTGTACGCCCTCGGCGGCGTTCCTCTCCCACCACCTCGAGCGTCCGGTTCAGCCGTCTGGCAAGCATCGGTGCAACCCGATCGTGGCGCAGCCGGCAACCGAGCACGACCACCACGTCCGCGCCAGGCCGCGGGGAAAGCCGCGCACGACCGACCGTATAGCCGGTGAACCCGAGAAACGGCACCAGCACCACGGTTCCCGCCAGCGCCAGCACCACTCGCCATCGTCGCATCCCGCCTGTACCTCCTGCTCCGCGCCGAGTCGGCACTGTTCGAGCGGCCTGCCACAAGCCCGGGTGAACAGTACTTCCCGCGCCGGCGGCGAGGCCGGGCGGCAGCGGATTCGGTCAGAAAGCGAAGACGTCGGCAGGTCGCGCACCGCTCAGTGTTTCGCGTGGTCACGCTCCGTCCCCGCGACGAGCCGTGGGGCTTCCACCGAGATCGCGCCCGCATCGGCGAGCGCGCGGTCGGCCGATGTGTCCTTGAGATCGACCCCCGACCGGCCGAGCCGACGAGCACCATCGACCAACCCCGCGACGACCTGAGCCGCACGCGCGTACGAGAGCCCTTCGGGGGGATGAATATTCGAGATGCAGTTCCGCTCGGAATCGAATCGTCCGGGACGCGGGCAATGGGTGAGATAGATCCCGAGACTGTCGGCGACCGACAGCCCGGGCCGCTCCCCGATCAACACCAGCACCGTCCGCACATCGAGCGCCGCGCCGATGTGATCCCCCAGCGCCACCCGGGCCTGCGTGGCGATCACCGGCGGGGCGAGCGTGTATCGCCCCTCGAACGCCGCGAGCAACGCCACGAGCATCGGAACCCCGTGATCGGCGAGCGCCTTCGACGAAAGTCCGTCCGCCAGAACGAAACCCACGTCCACCCCGCTGTGCGGCACCGCCGGGTCAGCGGTTTCGGGCAGCCGCCCGAGATCCGGACGCCGCAGGTATTCCGAGCGATCACTCGCCCTGCTGCGCACGTGCACCGGCTCGCCGATCCCGAGACCCCTCACCTCGGCGGCCAGGGCCGCGATATCGAGCGGACTGTGCACGGCATCGCGGGCCGCGGCATGGGCCGCCCGGAACTCGAGCACCTCCGCGGTGGACAGCGCGTCCCCGGTACGCCCGAGCCCGATCCGCGCCTGTGTACTGCGCCGCAGTCCGTCCCAGAACGCTTGCGCGGCAATATCCTCGGTGCGGCGGATCGGGCGCACGGGTTCGATCGGGCTCACTGGTCTCCCTCCGGGTACGGGTCGGCGTTGTCGGCGACTCCGATCGACATCACCGGACGAGCCTCGGCCATCCGAGTTCCAATCCTGTTCGCGCAGAATCGCTTTCGCGCAGGGGTAACCCGCGAGGTGGCGCCGATGCTCACGCCGCCCCCTTGGCAGCCAGCGCCCGCAGCGGGGAGGACAGGGGCTCGACGGGGAGAATGCGGCCGGTCGAGTCCATCATGCCGAGACCGTCGAGCCAGGCGGCGAATTCGGGGGCGGGGCGGAGATCGAGGATCTGCCGGGCATAAAGGGCGTCGTGGTAGGCGAGGCTCTGGTAGCCGAGCATGACGTCGTCGGCGCCGGGGACCGCGATGACGAAGGGGCAGCCCGCGGCGGCCAGCAGGGTGAGCAGGGTGTCCATGTCGTCCTGGTCGGCTTCGGCGTGATTGGTGTAGCAGACGTCGACGCCCATGGGGAGGCCGAGGAGCTTGCCGCAGAAGTGGTCCTCGAGGCCGGCGCGGATGATCTGCTTGCCGTCGTAGAGGTATTCGGGGCCGATGAAACCGACCACCGTATTGATCAGGAACGGGTCCAGATCGCGGGCGATGGCGTAGGCGCGGGCCTCGAGGGTCTGCTGGTCGACCGGCTTGCCGCCGGCGCCCAGGTGCGCGCCCGCCGAAAGCGCCGAGCCCTGACCGGTTTCCAGGTACATGACGTTGTCGCCCACGGTCCCGCGACGCAGCGACCGGCCCGCCTCGTTGGCCTCGCGCAGCAGCGAGATGGTCACGCCGAAGCCGGAATTCGCGCGCTGGGTGCCCGCGATGGACTGGAACACCAGATCCACCGGCGCTCCCGCCTCGATGAGCCCGAGCGTGGTGGTGACATGCGACAGCACACACGACTGCGTCGGAATCTCGAAGCGCTGCCGCACCTCGTCGAGCAGGTACAGCAGATCCGCCGTGGCCTGCGGCGAATCGGTGGCCGGATTGATGCCGATCACCGCGTCCCCGCACCCCAGCAGCAGCCCGTCCAGCACCGCCGCGGCGATCCCGCGTGGATCATCGGTCGGATGGTTGGGCTGCAATCGCGTGGCGAGCGTGCCCGGCACCCCGATGCTGGTCCGGAATCCGGAGCGCACCTCGGCCGCCCGCGCGACCGCGATCAGGTCCTGATTGCGCATGAGTTTGCCGACGGCCGCGACCATCTCGGGTGTGAGCCCGGGTGCGACGGCCCGCAGGGTGACCGCGGCATCGGGCCGGGCGGCCACCGCGAGCAGCCAGTCCCGCAGCCCGCCCACCGTCAGATGCGAAATCGCCTGGAACGCACCGCGATCGTGCCCGTCGATGATCAACCGCGTGACCTCGTCGGTCTCGTACGGCACCACCGGCTCCTCCAGGAAGACGCCCAGCGACACCTCGGCCAGCGCCCACTGCGCTGCCGCCCGCTCGGCGTCGGAGTGCGCCGCGCACCCCGCCAGTTCATCCCCGCTGCGCCGCGGTGTGGCCTTGGCCAGCAGTTCGACCAGCCCGTCGAAGGTGTAGGTGCTGCCGCCCAGGCGCTGATGGAAGATCACCCTCCCGATGGTCCGGGCCCATATTGCCGGTCGGTAACCACCGCTTTCCCCCGGCATTACTGCGCGTTACGCGTGGCGGACTGCCGCGGGACCGGCCTCCTCCCCGCGACCCGGAGGTCGGCCGGTGGCCCCGGGATACCATGGCGCCATGGCAGGCACCTATCAGTCGCCCTGGCTGCGCACCGTCGATCTCGGCGAGCGGTTCCGCACCCTCGGTGTCTGGTGGCGGCAGCCGCACCGGTTGCGGCGCGCGGTCCGGGCCTATCGGAATCTGCTGGCGGTCACCCCGGCATGCATCGCCTACGCCTTCACCCTGTTCATCACCTGGTGGACGCTGCGCGGAGCCAGTGACATCGTGGGCCGGCGGCTGATCTTCTCCGCCTCCACGAATCTGCGCAATATGCAGAAGGATCCGATCCAGGTGCTGGTGGCCTCGGCCTTCTGGACCGACGGCGGCTTCCCCTGGGGCGACATTCTCATCCTCATCACCCTGATGGCGCTGGCCGAGCGCTGGCTGGGGTCGCTGCGCTGGATCCTGGTGGTGGCCACCGGTCACGTCGGCGCCACCCTGATCACGGTGGTCGGCATCGCCCACAAGCTCGACAAGCAGCTGATCCCGACCCGGGTGGCCTTCGCCTCGGATGTCGGCCCCAGCTACGGCATCTCGGCCATGATGGCCGCGCTGACCTTCCGGCTGCGCGGCCCGGCCCGCTGGCTGTGGGCGCTGGCCATGGTGGTCTGGTACGCCTACGGCGTCTGGCACGGCCGCACCTTCACCGACTACGGCCATTTCTTCGCGCTGCTCATCGGTTTCACGGTGGGCGCGATCGCGGTGGCGCTCTCCCACCGCCTGGTCGCGGTGCAAGCGCGCAGGGCCGCGGCGAAGCCGGCCCGGGCGGCCGCGAATCCGGCCGCGACCGGGGATTCAGCCGGGGACGGGATCGACGCGGCCGCGCCCGCGCTGGGCGAACCGGACAACCGGCTCGACGAGGCGCGCCGCGATCGGGCCGAGCACGGCCATCATTAGCACGTAGGCCGAGGCCAGCGCGGCCAGCCGCCCGCTCACGCCGCCCAGCGAAACCGCCAGACCGGCAATGACGATGGAGAATTCGCCGTGCGCCACCAGCGCCGCGCCCGCGCGCGCCCGGCCCATCCGGCGGATGCCCTGCCGCGACGCCGCCCACCAGCCGGTGCCGAGCTTGGTCAGCGTGGTCACGAAGGCCAGCAGGATCGCCCAGCCCAGCACCGGCGGGATCGCGTGGGGATCGGTGCTGAGCCCGAAGGCCACGAAGAAGAGGGCCGCGAACAGATCCCGCAGCGGTTCGAGGAGTTTCGCCGCCTCCTGCGCGGTGGACCCGGAGATGGCGATGCCGAGCAGGAACGCGCCCACCGCCGCCGACACGTTCAGCTCCGAGGCCGCGCCCGACACCAGCAGCGCCGCGCCGAGCAGCTTGAGCAGGAACACCTCCCGATCGTTGCTGTCCACGATGGCCGACACGTAGCGGCCGTAGCGCAGCGCCACGATGAGCACCACCGTGATCGCCACCAGCGCGATGGCCAGCGAACGCAGCCCGCTGGCGAAGCTCAGCCCGGCCAGCATCATGGTGAGGATCGGCAGGTACACCGCCATGGCCAGATCCTCGAACACCAGGATGGACAGCACCACCGGCGTCTCGCGGTTACCGAGGCGGCCCAGGTCGTTGAGCACCTTGGCGACGATGCCGGAGGACGAGATGTAGGTGACGCCGCCCATGGTGACCGCGCCGATCGGGCCCCAGTCCAGGATCAGCGCCACCACCACGCCCGGCGTGGCATTGACGACGATGTCGACCAGGCCGGCCATCCAGGAGCGGCGCAGTCCGGTCACCAATTCGGCTGCGGTGTACTCCAATCCGAGCAGCAGGAGCAGCAGCACCACGCCGATCTCGCCGGCCGTGTGCCCGAATTCGGTGGCGGCGCGCATCTTCACGATGCCGCCCTCGCCGAAGGCCAGGCCGCCGAGCAGGTAGAGGGGAATCGGCGACATGCCGAAGCGGGCGGCCAGTCGCCCCAGCATGCCGAGCGCGAACAAGATCGCGCCGAGTTCGAACAGGGCTAGACCGGTCGAATCCACAGGGTCAGCCGTCGGCCAGAATGCGAGCGGCCGCGTCCAGCCCGTGCGGCGTGCCGACGACGACGAGCACGTCCCCGGAGTCGAGCACCTGATCAGGTCCCGGTGACGGGTGCAGTTGCCCCGCCCGCATGATGGCCACGATGGAGGCCTTGGTCCGGGTCCGCATGGCGGTCTCGCCGAGCATGCGTCCCCGGTAGGGCGAATTGCCGCCGATGGTGAGCTGTCTGGTGGTGATCCCGGGTAGGTCCGAGTGTTCTTCCTTGAGCTGCTGCACCAGCTGGGGCGCGCCCAGCAGATTGGCCAGGACCGCCGCCTCGTCGGTCGTCAGGGGCACCTGGGCCAGGCACGCGTCCGGGTCGTCCCGCTGCGACACGATCAGATCGATGCCGCCGTCCCGGTGCGCCACCACCCCGATCCGCCGTCCCGATCTGACCTCGAAATCCTTCCGCACACCGATACCGGGCAGCGCTGTCACATCGACGTTCACGCAGTCCAGATTAGGACAACCCGTGCGAATCACGGGGAGCTACGTTGCGGCGCACCCCGCCTGCACCGGTCGCACGGTGCGGGCGCGCCGGGTCACTCCGTGGTGAGCGGCGCGAACGATCCATCGGGGCCGGGCAGGAAATCGGTGACCTCGACGACCGCGATCAGCGGCAGCGGGCCGTACAGGTGCGGGAAGGTCATGGAGTCCGGGTCGGCGGGCACGCCCGGCTCCCACTTCACCGGGGAACCGAGCCGGGCCGGATCCAGGTGCAGCAGCACGAGATCGGTGCGGCCGGCGAAGAGCCGATTGGCCGGCAGGTGGGCCTGGTAGGGCGCGGAGAGGTGGATGAATCCGGCCTCGGCCAGCGAGGGGGCGCGGTATTCGCCTGCGGCGCGGGCGTTTTCCCATTCCACCCGGGAGCAGATGTGCAGCAGCGTCGGCGGCGTCGTGTCCTGTTCGGTTCCCACCCGTCCAATCTAGGTGAGTGCCCCGGGGTTCAGAACGGCTCGGGCCGGGCCACGGACGGTCCCGCGCCATCTGGTAGACCGGCAGGTACGACCCCCCGTACCCGACCGCTCGAGGAACCATGAATCCGTCCAGCATCATGTCCGCCCGCGACCTCGAGTTCCTGCTCTACGACTGGCTGCGGGTGGAGTCGCTGACGGCGCGCGACCGCTTCGCCGACCACTCCCGCGACACCTTCGACCAGGTGCTGCGGCTGTGCCAGGACCTGGCCACCAGCTTCTTCGCGCCGCACAATCGCGAGAACGATCTGCACGAGCCCACCTTCGACGGCGAGCGCGTGCACATCATCCCCGCGGTCGGCAAGGCGCTGCAGGCCTTCGCCGACGCCGGAATGATCGGCGCGGCAATGGATTACGAGATCGGCGGCATGCAGCTGCCGCATTCGGTCTACACCGCGTGCATGTCGTGGTTCCACGCCGCCAATGTCGGCACCGCCGCCTACGTACTGCTCACCACCGGCAATGCGAATCTGCTTGCCGCGCACGGCAGCCCGGAGCAGATCGACGCCTACGTGCGCCCGATGCTGGAGGGCCGCAGCTTCGGCACCATGGCCCTGTCGGAGCCGCAGGCCGGATCCAGCCTGGCCGACATCACCACCCGCGCCGTGCCCGCCGCCGACGGCTCCTACCGTCTGTTCGGGCACAAGATGTGGATCTCCGGCGGCGACCACGACCTCTCGGAGAACATCGTGCACCTGGTGCTGGCCCGCATTCCGGGCGCACCGGAGGGCACCCGCGGCATCTCGCTGTTCGTGGTCCCCAAGTTCCTGCCCGACGCCGAGGGCAACCCGACCGTCCACAACGATGTCGTGCTCTCGGGCATCAACCACAAGATGGGCTGGCGCGGCACCGTCAACACCGCCCCCGTCTTCGGCGACGGCAACTTCACCCCCGGCGGGGAGCCGGGCGCGATCGGCTATCTGGTGGGCGCGCCGAATCACGGTCTGGCCCAGATGTTCACGATGATGAACGAGGCCCGCATCGGTGTCGGCCTGGCCTCCACCGCGCTGGGCTACACCGGCTACCTCAAGTCCCTCGACTATGCCCGCACCCGCCCGCAGGGCCGCCCGGTCAGCGCCCGCGGCGGCGCGCAGGTGCCGATCATCGAGCACCCGGATGTGCGGCGCATGCTGCTGGCCCAGAAGTCCTATGCCGAAGGCGCACTCGCGCTGCAGCTGTACTGCGGCCAACTGATCGACGAACACCGCACCGCGACAGGCGAATCCGACCGGGCTCGCGCCGCCACCCTGCTGCGCATCCTCACCCCCATCGCCAAGTCCTGGCCCAGCCAGTGGTGCCTGGCCGCCAACGATCTGGCCATCCAGATCCACGGCGGCGCCGGCTACACCCGCGACTACGACGTCGAACAGCACTACCGCGACAACCGCCTCAACCCGATTCACGAAGGCACCCACGGCATTCAGAGCATGGACCTGCTCGGCCGCCAGGTCACCCTGGACGATGGCGCGGCCCTGGCCGCGCTGCTGGAGACCATGGCCGCCACCAGCGCCGCCGCCCGCGCGACCGGTGACGCCGAGCTCGCCGAGTACGCCGCCGCCCTGGAGGCCGCCACCGGCCGCCTGGCCGCCACCACGGCGGGCCTGTGGCGCGCGGGCAATCCCGAGGCGGCCCTGGCCAATTCGGCGGTCTATCTGGAGGCGTTCGGCCACGTGGTGCTGGCCTGGATCTGGCTCGAGCAGGCGATCACCGCCACCGCGCTGTCCGCCCAGGACCGTCCGCACGCGGCCGAGTGGGAGACCTTCCGGCAGGGGAAGCGGCTGGCCGCCCGGTACTTCTTCCGCTGGGAACTTCCCCGCACCACACCGCAATTCGACCTGCTCGACTCCGGCGACCGCACCACCCTGGAACTCGACGAGTCCTGGTTCTGAGCCCCGGGGCGCGAATCCGCCGTTCGCGCTGTGCGAACGGCTCCGTGACCCGAGGCGCCACCGCGCAGCCATGGGCCGAGGTCAGGCCGGTCGCGGACCGGTCTCCAATCCAGCCGCCTTGATTACGGTTTGCTGGCGTCCCAGCCACAGAGACCAATCGGAGTGTGAGTGTCGGTGTGCCCGGGTAGTCTCCGGGTAGACAACTCGATCAGCGTGTTCGAACGGGAGGTTGCGACGTCCCCACGGGCAGTCCTCAGGACCTGTTCGCTTTCAGCGAAATCGCAGGTCGTGTTACAGAAAACACACGGGAAACTGCACGGGAACAAAGTGCTCGCGCCGAACGTCTGAGAGAGTAGTCAACAACCACTGCTGGGAAGTAGCGGTAGCGAGGTTCGCGGATTGGACCGCGGGCCCCACACCAGGCGAACGGTGCGTGAGGCACCCAGAGCCAGGACGGAGGAGTCATGCCAGGAACCCTGACAAGCACCCCACTGACCGCGGTCGATCGTTGCGACCGCTGCGGGGCGGCTGCGCGCGTGCGCGCAACCCTTCCTGCCGGTGGAGAGTTGCTCTTCTGCCAGCATCACGCCAACGAGCACATGGATCGCCTTCGTGAGCTCGAGGCCGTGATCGACACGGAGTCGGCACCGGCGCTGTAACAGCTCCTCCACCTCGGAGAGACTCGATCGGGAGTCACCGTTCTCCGAGAGCCCGCTCGACAATTGAATCTTCCCAACAGAAAACCCGGCAGCGGGCGACCAGCAGGTCGCCCGCTGCTGCTGTGTACGGGACCGGTCGGCGCGGAATGTGACCAGCGACACACCAATTGAGCTGTGGCCGGGGACACATGAATTCCGTTGCGCGCAACGCGAGATTCGTCATGTGCGCACGGCGAGAGCGGGCGGGTACAACGGATGGGTGCCGCAGACCTCGCAAGCCACCTACCTGCAGGATCGACATATGGTCGCGCTCTGGACGTGGAACGGCCACGCCACCGGAAGCGCGCCGCGAGACCTGGGCGAGGTGGAGAACCTCGCCCTCGCCGTTCCGGGCCGGGACGGCATCGGTGTCACCGACGTGGAATGCGCTCTGGTGGAACCGGAACGGTTATGCACTCTTGCTATTGAAAACCCCGGGGAATCGATACGTCTGCTGCGCGAGGCCGTCGAGACGGAGGTCGAGGCGCGGCGGCTGCCCGCGGCCGCGCACGCCGTCCCGAATGCCACCGGGACCGCCGTCGTCTCGGCGGGGCGGACCCTGCGGGCGCTGCGGGACACCGTGGCACTCGGCGCCGAACTGCGGTCCGGGCTGAAGGCCGAGCTGCGGCCCTATCAGGCGCGCGGCATCACCTGGCTGCGCGAGACCACGGCCGCGCACGGCGGCGCGGTGCTGGCCGACGAGATGGGCCTGGGCAAGACGGTGCAGGCCATCGGGTACCTGCTCGGGACGGCCGGGGAGGGGCCACAACTCGTAGTGTGTCCAACATCACTCGTGGGCAACTGGGCGCACGAGATCGAGCGATTCGCGCCCGGACTGGGCGCGGTGGCCTGGCGGGGCGGGTCGGCGCCGGAGGCCGAGCCGGAAACGATTGTGGTGACCGGGTATCCGACCCTGCGCGGACACGGTGCCGCGCTGGCCGGGCAGCGGTGGGCCACCGTGATTTTCGACGAGGCGCAGGTGCTGAAGAATCCGCACACGCAGGTGGCGAAGGCGGCGCGGGCGATTCCGGCCGAGGCGCGGATCGCGCTGACCGGTACGCCGGTGGAGAATCACCTCGACGAACTGTGGGCGCTGCTGAATCTGATCGCGCCACAGGAGTTCACGCACCGGGCGCAGTTCCGGCGGCGGTTCGTGCGGCCGATCAGCGAGGGATCGGCGAGCGCGGTGCTGCGGCTGCGGGATGCCGTCGAACCGATCGTGCTGGGCCGCCGCAAATCCCAGGTGGCCGCCGCGTTGCCGGCCAAGATCCACTGCGATCTGGTGTGCGATCTGAGCGCGGAGCAGGAGCAGCTCTACGACCGGCTGCTCGATCGGGCCGAGGCGGCCGGGTTCGGGACCGGGGCGCAGCGGCACACGCGGGTGCTGGCGGTGCTGACCGAGCTCAAACAGGTGTGCAACCACCCGGGGCTGATCACCGGGGAGCTGGACGAATTGGCCGGGCGCTCCGGGAAATTCGACGTCTGCTCCGACATTCTGGCCAACAACCTCGACGTGGACGCGCCCACCCTGGTGTTCACCCAGTACCGCAAGACCGGTGAGCTGCTGGTCCGGCACTGCGCCGAGGAGTTCGGGGTGCGGGCGCCGTTCTTCCACGGCGGGCTGAACCAGCAGCAGCGCGGGGAGATCGTCGCGGACTTCCAATCACCGGACGGCCCACCCATATTGGTACTCAGCCTGCGGGCAGCGGGTACCGGGCTGACGCTCACGCGGGCCGCCGATGTCATCCATTTCGACCGCTGGTGGAATCCGGCGGTGGAGGCGCAGGCGTCGGATCGCGCGCATCGCATCGGGCAGACCCGCACCGTCACCGTCACCACACTGACCTCGGGTACCACCATCGAGGAGCACATCGCGGGCATGCACGACCGCAAGTCGGCGCTCACCGACCTCAGCGATGCGGCCGGAGTCGCGGAGCTGGCGCGACTGGACGACGAACGACTGCTGGAGCTGCTGCGCCGGAAGCGGGGGAACTGAGATGGTGGACAACGAATTCGGGTACACGGCGTGGGGCAAGGACTGGGTGCGGCTGGCGGAACCGCTCAGCCTCACCAAACCCGAGCCGCTGCTCCCCCGCGCGCGCAGCATCGCCCGGAACAACGGCGTCCGGACCGAGGTCGAGGGCACCGTGGTGCGGGCGCACATTCATCGCGGGTCGGAGGCATCGGTGACGCACCTGGAGCTGACGTCGTTCCCGCGCGCCACCATCGACGCCATCGCCGCCGTGGTGCCCGCCGACACCCTCACGCTCGGCGACGAGCTGCACGCCGCGGTCATCGCCGCCGGGATCTCGGTGACGCCCATCCTCGCGAGCACCGACTGCTCCTGCCGCGCCCGCAACGCCCGCTGCCTCCACATGCTCGCCACCTGCTACGCGGTGGTCCGCCTGATCGACGAAAACCCCTGGCTCGCCTTGGATCTCCAGGGCTATCGGAGCGCTCCGCCCGCCACGGACACCGACGCCCCGGTGTCGGTCCCCCGCTGGACGCCTATCGACGCACTCGATCCGGCGGTCTACTTCGGCTGACAGCCGCTGCGACCGAAGCGGATACGGTTGCGTTGGTTCCGAGCGCGTCGGCGCGAGCTACCTCGACGCGCTCGCGCGGGCGGACCCGGTCCGGTTGAAGGTTGTGGATGTCGAGACGTGCTTGCCCGGGTTCGATCGGGCCCGCACGCCCACCTCAGCTCGGGCGCCGGGCTCGGAAGCGGAACATGGTTGCGCCGGTGTCGATCTCGATGCCGGCGAAACCGACGCGCGTGAGGCGGTCCATCAAGGTGCCGGGCGGGACGGGGACGCAGGTGTCGCCGAGGTGCATGAGGCGGAAGGCGAGGCGGTCCAGGCCGTCGCTGCCGGCGAAGACGCCGCCGGGGCGCAGGACGCGGAACGCCTCGGCGAACAGGTCGTCCTGCTGGGCGGGCGACGGGACGTGATGCAGCATGGTGAAACAGACAACCGAGCTGAACTCGTTGCCGGGCAAGGGCATCGCGGTGCCGTCCCCCTCGATGACGCGCAGTCGACCGGATTGGCGGTCGCGCAGGCGAGCGGCGAGCGCAGCATCGATCTCCAGGCCGGTGAGCGCCGGGACGCGGGCGCGCAGGGTGCGGACGTTCGCGCCGTAGCCGGGGCCGACCTCCAGCGCCTGATCGCCGAGGTCGAGTCCGTGCAGTGCCCACGGGACGATGCGGGTGGCGCTGGTGCGCTCCCACATGCTCGAGCGGCAGAGCAGCTGGTGAAAGTAGTTCATCCCCATGCCTGGAACGCTAGGCCGCCACGGTAGTGACCGCGAGAGACTACAGTGACAGATTGTGTCGCCAGACGGTCAATCTCCGGTACTTGCCGCGCCATCCGGTCCGACGGCCATGGTGTTCGGCGCGGGCACGCTGCCGGCCGGGCACTGGTTCGACGAGCACGAGCATCCGCAGCATCAAATCGCCTGGGCGGCACGAGGAGTCCTCACCGTCGAGACCGTGGGCGGCCACTGGGTGCTGCCGCCGACCCGCGCGCTGTGGATTCCGGGCGGGACGACGCATCGCACCGGCACCCTCGACGGCGCGCTCATGCACGGCATCTACCTGGCTCCGGAGCGGACACCGGTCACGTATCCCGCTCCGACCATGCTGCGGGTGGACCGGCTCATGCACGAACTGTTCCTGCACCTGACCGCCGACACCACCACCGGCGCACAACGGGAGCGGGCGGAGGCGGTCGTCTTCGACCTGCTCGATCCGGTCGACGTCATCCCCATCGGCGCGCCGGCCCCCGGCGAGCCACGCACCCGCCGCGTCGCGGACATACTGCGCGCCGACCCGTCCGACCAGCGCACTCTCGCCCAGCTGGCCGCCGCGGTCGCCATCAGTCCGCGCACCCTGGCCCGCGGATTCCTCGCCGAGACGGGAATCACCTTCGGCCAGTGGCGAACCCAGGTCCGCCTGGCCGCCTCGCTCCCACTGCTCGCTTCCGGCCTGCCGGTCGCCCGCATCGCCACCCGCGTCGGCTATGCCACCCCGAGCGCCTACATCGCCGCCTTCCACCGCGAGGTGGGCGTCTCCCCCGCCCGCTATTTCACCCGCTGACCCCGGCCTTGTCGGACCCGGCGGCTACCGTCGGCCCATGGCGATCTCCACGTACGCGTTCACCGCCGAACTCTGGGAATGGGAAGCACAGGCCTCCTGGCATTTCGTGAGTCTGCCCGAGTCGGTCGCCGACGAGATCGAGGAGCGCTTCGGGCACACCGCCTCCGGATTCGGCTCGGTGAAGGTGAAAGTCGCGGTCGGCGGCAGCCGGTGGTCGACCTCGATCTTTCCCGACGGCAAACGCGGAACCTATGTGCTGCCGGTGAAGAAGGCCGTCCGCGTCGCCGAGGGGTTGAACGCCGGCGACCCGGTCGAGGTCGAGCTGCAGGTGGTGTAGTCCGCGCCGGTCAGATCCGGCGCAGGGCCGCGATGCGCTGGGAGAGCTGGTCGGCGGTGGCGAGAGCGGTTGGGGGGCCGCCGCATTCGCGGCGCAGGTCGCCGTGGATGACGCCGTGCGGTTTACCGGTGCGATGGTGGTGCATGGCGACCAGGCTGTTCAGTTCGCGGCGCAGCTCGGACAGGCGGTCCGAGGTGGCGGCGCGTTCGACGGCGGCCTCCACGCCGGAGCCCGAGGGGCGAGCCTCGGCGGCGGCGCTGCGTTCCTGGAGCTGACGGGACTGGCGTTCGCGCAGCAGGGCGCGCATCTGGTCGGCGTCGAGCAGGCCGGGGATGCCGAGGTAGTCGGCCTCCTCGTCGCTGCCGGAGAAGGTGGCGGTGCCGAAAGAGTCACCGTCGTAGATGACCTGGTCGAGCTCGGCGTCGGCGGCCAGGGCGACGAACTTCTTCTCCTCCTCGCCCGGCTCGTCCTTCTGCCGGTTGGCGTCGATGAGCAGTTCGTCCTCGAGCGCGTTCGCCTCACGGTGCGGCTTGCCGATCACATGGTCGCGCTGCAGTTCCAGCTGGGCGGCCAGATCCAGCAGCACCGGCACCGAGGGCAGGAAGACGCTGGCGGTCTCACCGGTCTTGCGGGCACGCACGAAACGGCCGATGGCCTGCGCGAAGTACAGCGGGGTCGAGGCGCTGGTGGCATACACGCCGACCGCGAGGCGCGGCACGTCGACGCCCTCGGACACCATGCGCACCGCGACCATCCACGGGTCGGTGTTCTCGCTGAACTCGCCGATGCGATCGGAGGAGTCCGGATCGTCGGACAGCACGATGGTCGGCTTGGTGCCCGAAATGTGTTCCAGCAGTTCGGCGTAGTCGCGCGCCTTCTCCTGGTCGGTGGCGATCACCAGGCCGCCCGCGTCGGGCATGCCGGTGGCGCGCAGCTGGCGCAGGCGGGTGTCGGCGGCGGTGAGCACCTTCGACATCCAGTCGCCGGCCGGATCGAGCGCGGTGCGCCAGGCGCGGGCGGTCTGCTCGGCATTGAGGGGCTCGCCCAGGCGGGCCGAGTACTCCTCGCCCGCGCTGTCCCGCCAGTGCGCCTCACCGGAGTAGGCGAGGAAGACCACGGGTCTGACCACGCCGTCGGCGAGCGCCTCGGAGTAGCCGTAGGTGTGGTCGGCGCGCGACTTCTCGAAACCGGACTCGTCGGCTTCGTAGGTGATGAACGGGATCTTGGAGTCGTCGCTGCGGAACGGGGTACCGGTCAGCGCCAGCCGGCGGGTGGCGTCCCCGAACGCCTCCTCGACCGCATCGCCCCAGCTCTTGGCGTCGCCGGCGTGATGGATCTCGTCCATGATCACCAGCGTGCGGCGGTTCTCGGTGCGCACCCGGTGCTTGAAAGGATGCGATGCGATCTGCGCGTAGGTGACCACCACGCCGTGGTAGTCGGAGGAGGTGGAACCGGTCGAGTTGGAGAAGTTCGAATCCAGCTGAATCCCGTTGCGCGCGGCCGACGCAGCCCACTGATGCTTGAGGTGCTCGGTGGGTGCGACCACCGTCACCTGGTCGACCGTGCGGTCGTTGAGCAGCTCGGCCGCCACGCGCAGCGCGAACGTGGTCTTACCCGCGCCGGGGGTGGCGACGGCAAGGAAGTCGCGTGGCTTGGTCGTCAGATACTTCGTGAGTGCCCTGCGCTGCCATGCACGTAACGAACCGCCACCACCCGAAGTCACTCGGTAGAGATTAGCGATCGAACCCGACAGCTTTCCAATCCGACACAGCCCCGCGGAGTGCCGCACGCCACATCGCGGGTCCGGTCCCATTCGAAGCGCTGGTAGGCGATGCTTAGGCCACGATGAACGCGCACGACGAATCTCCGCAACACGCCGACGCGTCGGCGCCGACGGGTTCCGTTGTGCTCGCCGCCACCCGCTGGGGCCGTATCCGGCAACTCGTCGTGCACGTCGCGACGAAGGCGTGGAACGACGCGATCTTCGCCAAATCCGCGGCGGCCGCCTTCTGGCAGACACTCTCGCTGGCCCCGCTGCTGCTGGGACTGCTCGGCAGCCTCGGCTATGTCGGGCACTGGTTCGGCCCGAACACGGTGAACATCGTGCAGTCCAAGATCGTCAGCTTCGCGCGGAAGGCGTTCAGCCCCAGCGTGGTCGACAGTCTGGTGCAGCCGACCGTCAACGACGTGCTGCAGCGCGGCCACGGCGGGGTGGTGTCCGTCGGCTTCGTGCTGTCGCTGTGGGCCGGCTCCTCGGCCATGGCCACCTTCGTCGATGCCATCACCGCCGCGCACGGCCAGGCCACCGCGCGCCATCCGGTCTGGCAGCGAATCTTCGCGCTGCTGCTCTACGTCGGCTTCCTCGTGATCGCGGTGCTCATCCTGCCGCTGATCGCCCTGGGGCCCACCCTCATCGGACGGGTCCTCCCGCACACCTGGCGCGAGCCGGGCCTGCGGCTCATCGACGCCTTCTATTACCCGGGCACCGGCCTGCTGCTGATCGTCGGCCTCACCTTCCTCTACAAGACCGCCCTCCACCGCACCCTCCCCTGGCATCGGCTCTTCGGCGGCGCGCTGGTCGCCGGTGTGTTCTTCATGGCCGCCAGCGAGGGCCTGCGCCGCTACCTGGCGTGGGTGACCCGGACCGGCATCTCCTACGGCGCGCTGGCGACCCCCATCGCCTTCCTGCTGTTCACGTTCTTCCTGGGTTTCGCCATCATCCTCGGCGCCGAATTCAATGCCAGCGTCGAGGAATTCTGGCCTGCCCGCGCCACCCGGCTGGCGCAGTTCCGCCACTGGTGGAACGCCCGCAAGCAGCCCCGGCTCACGGACCCGCCGCCCACCGCACCGAAACCGCAGGACCCGCCGCCCGAGTCGCGGTCACTGCGACCCAGCCCGTAGGCCCGGTTCGGCCGACTCACGCCCGGTGCGACGCGCCGAGCAGTATGCGGCAGCCGTGATCGCGATCGCGACCAGGACGGGCGCGAAGGCGAGAGCGGGATTGTCGGGCCGGTCGGCCAGCACCAGCGAGCAAGGACGTCGACTCGACGTTGCCTCCGGGGCGGGCACGGGTGACGATCGCTGTATGAAGAACGACCGGTTGGACGAGATCCTGGGGCTGCTCGACAACAACACCTGCATGCTCGAGGCGATCCAGGACGAGCTGCTGGGCGGCGAAGAGCCCGGCGGGTCCGGCGAGGACGAGGCGGCCGGGGCTAGTTCTTCGTCATCGGCGACATCACCGTGTGCCGAGATGCGCCTCGATCGCGGTGACCGCTGCGCCCGCACTGTCTTCTCCACCGAGCTGGTCCCCATCGGCCGGCGGTGCCACTGGCAGGGGTAGCGACACGGGCAACGCCTGGCAGCTTCCACGCCCGCCCGACCTCGCCCGTCCAATCCACAGGCTTCACAGCGCGCCACCGTTAGAGCTACATCATGTAACAGATACCATCTGCTTCGTGGCTAAGCTGAAGGTCTCCGTAGACGTCCCGATCCCGCCCGAGAAGGCCTGGTCGCACGCCTCCGACCTGCCCGAACTCGACAAGTGGCTCACCCTCCACGAGGGCTGGCGCGGCCCTGTCCCCGACGCGCTCACCCCCGGGACCCGCCTGATCGGCGTAGCCACCGTCAAAGGCTTCCGCAATCGCGTCACCTGGACCGTCGAAACCGCCGAACCCCCGAACCGCCTGGTCCTCAACGGTTCCGGCATCGGCGGCACCAAATTCGGCATCCAACTCCGCGTCTCCGCGAGCCCCACCGGCTCCAAGGTCACCGTTGACTTCACCCTCGGCGGCGCACCCCTCTTCGGTCCCATCGGCTCGGTCGTGGCCCGCGCCCTCCGCGGCGATGTCGAACGCTCCCTCGACCGCTTCGTCCAGCTCTACGGCTGACCCGCCTGCGCGGCGAGTCCGATTACGAGAAGTTCGGCACCACAGCGAAACTCGTCGCCGCCGACAGCGCCCGAGCCCGCGCAGCAGTCTCCGCGAGCAACGGGAACTCGGCGGCGGGCAATTGCGCCATGGTGGCGGTGGCCGCGCCCGAGAGTGGCCGACGCGGCCGGCGAGGTGATCCACGTCATCGATCGATGCTGTCAGGAATTCGAGAGCTGTCTCGTTCAGGGAGCACGCGAACCAGACAGGAGCGAACCATGCAGCACCGAATCGTCGTCCTCGGAGCCGGATACGCCGGGGCGTTCTCCGCCGGATACCTCGCCCGCCAGCTCCATTCCGACGACTTCGAGATCACCGTCGTCAATGCCGAATCCGATTTCGTCGAGCGGCTGCGCCTGCATCAGCTCGCCGCCGGGCACGATCTCCGCCACCGGCCGCTGGCGGAAGTGTTCGCGGGCACCGGCATCCGGCTGCGGGTGGCGCGGGTGACCGACGTCGACGCGGCGCACCGGACCGTCACGGTCGCCGACGGCGAGCGCATCGATCGGCTCGAATACGACACCCTGCTCTACACGCTCGGCAGCACCGCCGCCGATCACGGCGTTCCCGGCGTCGATCAGTACGCCTTCCACGTGGCCGCGCGGCCATCCGCACTGCGCCTGCGGGTACGACTGGATGAGCTGGGCGAGGACGGAAGGGTGCTGGTCGTCGGCGGCAACTTGACCGCGATCGAGGCCGCCACCGAGATCGCGGAAGCCCGTCCGGGACTTCGGGTCGGCCTCGCCACCAGCAGCGAACTGGGCGGCTGGCTGGGCCCGAAGGCCCGTCGCCACCTGCTGCGCGCCTTCGACCGGTTCGGCATCACGATCCATGAGCACACCACTATCGAGCGCGTCGAGCAGACTGCGGTGGTCGCCGGGGACGGCACCGTTCTCGACTCCGACGCGACCGTGTGGGCCGCCGGCTTCGCCGTCCACCCGATCGCCGCCGCCAGCGGACTCGCGGTGGAAGCCAATGGCCAGATCACCGTCGACCGTCAGATGCGCTCGGTCTCGCACCCGGATGTCTACGCCGCCGGCGACAGCGTCTTCGTCATCGGCGAGAACGGTCATCCCCTGCCGATGTCCTGCGCCTCCGCGGGATACACGGCCATACAGGCGACGGCCACGATCATCGGGGACCGGACAGGGCGCAAGATCAAGGCGACCACGCTGACCTACTACGGCAACCACATCAGCCTCGGACGCAAGGACGCGATCTACCAACTGGTCGACGGTGAGGCCCGCTCCAAGCCCGGAGCCCTGCGCGGCCGACCGGCGGCGCGAGTCAAGTCGGCGATCGTTGCAGCCAGCGGCTGGGCCATCAGCCACCCGACCCTCGGAAAGCCGAGTCACAACTACCGTTCGGCCGCCGCCCGGGAGCTCTCTCCCGAGCTGGTCGCTCGATAAAGTCGCGCCCATGGACACCGCCACCGTGGCGCGATTCGAGGCCAGCCGGAATCGGCTGGCCTCGATCGCCTACCGTCTGCTCGGCTCGGCCGCGGACGCCGAGGACACGGTGCAGGACGCGTTCCTGCGGTGGCAGGCCGCCGACCGGGAGTACGTCGAGGTGCCCGAGGCCTGGCTGACCAAGATCGTCACCAACCTCGCCCTCGACCGGCTCCGTTCGGCGCAGGTGCGGCGCGAACGCGCGGTCGGCGCCTGGATGCCCGAACCGCTCCTGGACAGCGACCCGATGCTGGGCCCCGCCGACACCGTCGAGCAGCGCGAATCGGTGACGCTGGCGGTGCTTACGCTCATGGAGCGGCTGTCGCCGGTCGAACGCGCCGTGTACGTTCTGCGCGAGGCGTTTTCATACAGCCACGCCGAGATCGCCGAGATTCTCGGCATCACCGAGTCCGGGAGTCAGCAACACGCCCACCGAGCCCGGCGGCGAATCACCGCCGCCGGCAATGGAACTCACCTCGACCATGCCGCCGCGCGTCGAATCGTCGAGGCGTTCGTCGATGCCGCCGCCTCGGGCCGGACCGAACAGCTGGTCGCGCTGCTGACCGACGACGCGACCGGCATCTCCGACGGCGCCGGGCTCGGGTTGGCCCGGAGGCTGATCCGGTACGCGAACCCGGAGCGGATCGCCGGCGCGGTGCGGACCGGCTTCACACCTTCTGTGGCCAAGCGCAGACTCGCCGGCGGCTCACCCTCGATCCACGCCGCCGTGGTCAACCACTGCCCGGCCATGCTCGTCACGCTCGACAACCGGGTCGTGGGCGTCGCGATCCTGGAGATCCGTGACGACAAGATCGCCACTGTGCGTGGCATCGCCGCCCCGGGCCGACTCGCTCGCCTCACCGGGGAGTGGCATCGGCGGGAGCATGACGCCCCGCTCATCGAATCCTGGTGACCGGAAGAAAGAGCTGGTCCCGCCTGGCCTTCAGCGCGCCCGTCCGCCGCGGGCATCGGAACCTCGACCGTCGGCTCCGCGCTTGCATATCAACAGGATTCGGCGCGGCGGGCCGCCACAGCCGCTCTGCTGCGAACACCCGATCACGACATCGACGCCCGAGCAGCGCCCCGGCGCAGGTCACGGTATGCAAATTCGGGCTGTTTCAATCCGGGAGGTCGGTTCACTTCGTTCGATTCCTCTCCATGGCGTCGCGGCGGACCGCCGTGACGGCTTTACGGGCGGCGACCTGGATGGGGTCCCAGACCGGGGAGAAGGGTGGGGCGTAGCCGAGGTCGAGGGCGACGATCTGGTCGACGGTGAGGCGGGCGGTGAGGGCCACGGCGGCGATGTCGATGCGCTTGCCCGCCCCTTCGCGGCCGACGATCTGGACACCGAGCAGGCGGCCGGTGCGGCGTTCGGCGAGCATTTTCACCGTCATGGGTGCGGTGCCGGGGAAATAGCCGGAGCGGCTGGTGGATTCGATGGTGACGGTGACGAATTGCAGTCCGACCGCGCGGGCGTCGCGTTCACGCAGGCCGGTGCGGGCGACCTCCAGTTCGCACACCTTGCTGACCGCGGTGCCCACCACGCCGGGGAAGGTGGCGTAGTCGCCGCCGACACCGGAACCGATGACCTGGCCGTGCTTGTTGGCGTGCGTACCGAGGGGGATGTGGCGTTCGGAGCCGGTAACGAGGTCGAGCACCTCGACGCAATCGCCTCCGGCCCAGATGTTCTCGTGTCCGCGCACCCGCATGGCGAGATCGGTCAGCAGACCGCCGGACTCCCCCAGCGGGAGACCGGCCGCACGGGCGAGGTCGGTGGCGGGGCGGACGCCGATACCGAGAACCACCACATCGGCGGGGTATCGGGCATCAGCCGTGGCGACGCCGGTGACCCGGCCCTGCGCATCGGTATGGACGGCCGTCAGCTCCGCATTGTCGATGACCTGAATCCCCATGCCCTGCATGGCCTTCCGGATCAGCACACCCATATCCGGATCGAGGGTGGACATGGGCTCGGCGCTGCGATTGAGCATGGTGACCTGGAATCCCCGCTGGAGTAGCGCCTCCGCCATCTCCACACCGATGTACCCCGCACCCACCACCACCGCCCGCCGGCCCGCGATCGACTCGAGGGTGGCGATGAGGGCTTGCCCATCGTCGAGCGTCTGCACCCCGTGCACCCCGGCCGCGTCGATGCCGGGCAGCGCGGGCCGGATCGGCGTCGCACCGGTGGCGATCACGAGTTTGTCGTAGCCGATCCAGCTCTCCCGACCGGTATCGAGCTCGCGAGACCTCACCCGCCGCCCGGCGACATCGATCGCCACGACCTCGGTTCCCAGCCGCAGATCGATGTCCCGCGCCCGATGCTCGGCGGGCGTCCGCGCGATGAGATCGTCCGGGCCACCGACGTCCCCGCCCACCCAGTACGGGATCCCGCACGCCGAGTACGAGGTGAAGTGCCCCCGCTCGAAAACGACGATCTCGAGCTCCTCCACGCCCTTCAACCTGCGCGCCTGTGACGCCGCCGCCATCCCCGCAGCATCCCCGCCGATGATCACCACGCGTTCGCCCATGCCTCACACGTTACGAGCGTTACGGCACTGCCGGCCGGTGCCCTGGCCTCATGCCGCCCAACTGACAGCCTCATCATATTTGAAGGAATTGATCAGGAGATGAGGTGACATGCCTGCCCGCCACGAGTGGCCGAGGGACCCGATCAGACTTCGAAGGCGGTGGCCGGCAACGGACTCGCGGCGATCCGGCGTGCCTCGTCGTGCGAAACCCCCAGGGCGCACAGGATGAGTTCGGCGGCCCCCGCCGCCGCGTCGCGCCACGACTGGTGACCCTCCAGCACCATCCACATGGCGCTGACCACGGTACCCATCAGCATGGAGGCGATACTCAGCTCCATTCCGGGTGCGACCACATAACGGCCGGAGGCGATTCCGGCGGCCACGTCCCGCATCGGCGGGCCGGTCAGCATCTCGCGCAACGACTCGTCGGTCAGCGCGAACCGCACGACGAAGCGGCCCGCCGCGGGGTTCTCGTGCGCCATCCGCACGATCATGCGGGTACCGGTGGACAGCCGCAGCGGCGGGTCGAGGTCACCGTGAGCATCCATCGCCTGCGCGTTGGCACTGTGCAGTTCGAAGGCGAGCTGGGCGCGGACCTGCTCGAAGAGCTGCTCGATGGACTCGACATTGCGGTAGAGCGTGCCCCGGGCGACACCGGCTTCGGTCGCCAGCTCGCTCATGGTCAGGTCCACGCTGCCACGCTCGGCGAACAGCCGCATTGCCGCCGCGTTGATCCGCCGCTGAGTCGCACTCATCACCCCTCCTTCGCCAGCTCGACAGTACAGAACCGTCCCAGGCGGGCCAAACCCGAAACTCTTGAGACGCTCTTGACTCAAATTGAACACTTCTGTTCAATCTACGGCTATGACCGAAACCACATCGGTGCTCGTGGTCGGCGCGGGGCCGGTAGGCCTGACACTGGCCCTGGAGCTCGACTTCCATGGCATGGAAACCCTTCTGGTAGAGCGCAATTCGACCACCACGCGGCATCCGAAGATGGACATCACCAACAGCCGCAGCATGGAGTTGTACCGGCGGCTCGGCATTGCCGACGACCTCCGCAAGGTGGCGACGCCGCCCGATCATCGGACCACCGTGGTCTGGGCGAGCAATGCGGTCGGATGGGAACTGGCGAAGTTCGAGTACCCGAGTGTCGAGGAGTCCTTCGAGGCGATCGGCCGACGCGTCGACGGCGCTCTCCCACTGGAACCGGCCATGCGCGTGTCCCAGATCATCCTCGAGCCCGCGCTTCGGGACCAGCTGCGGGCCAGGTCCCGGCACGTCGAGGTGCAATACGGTTGGGCGCTGGACAATTTCACCGAGGACACGGAGGGCGTCACGGCCCAGCTGGTGTCCGGGACCGGCGAACGCCGCACGGTGCGCGCCCGCTACCTGGTGGGATGCGACGGCGCGGGCAGCCGGGTCCGGCGGCACCTCGGGATCGGTCTCGACGAGGTCGATCTGCGCCGGCTGCTGGTGCGGGAGCTCGGAATTCCCCGGCTCGCAAGGACTTTCACGCGGACGTTCCTGGCCGGCGGGCAGCGGCCCCCGGACGGCCGGTTCTACCTGGTGCATTTCACGACTCCCGATCGCGAGATCGCCGCCCGCTTCGGCACCGTGTGGCATCTGCAGTCACCGGAGGGCTGGACCGTCATCTCCCAGAACGACGGCGACACCTGGACCCTGCACGCTCCCCTGAGCATGGGCGCCGACGCGAACAGCATCGACCCGCGTGAATTCGTATTCCGCTGTCTCGGATACCGGTTCGAGATGACCGTCCTGGTCGCCAATGCCTGGACGCCCCGGCTCACCGTCGCCGAGTCGTATGGCCGCGGCCGGGTCTGGCTGGCCGGTGATGCCGCCCACCAGGTGACGCCCGCGGGCGGCTACGGCATGAACACCGGCGTCGGCGATGCCGTCGGGCTGGGCTGGGCGCTGGCCGCCCGGTTGCAGGGATGGGGCGGACCACGGCTGCTCGAGGCGTACGAGCGGGAACGCCGTCCCGTCGCCCTCCGTAACCGCGAGGCGTCCGCCCGGCACACCGTCGTCCGCGGCGCCATCATGGCCGCCTCCCGCGCCACCATGCACAGCGAACGCTGGTTCGGCGCGCGTACCCGCCGGCGGATCGGCCGCGAGATCGGCGATCTGGGCAATCTCGAAAACGAAGCGCTGGGAATCGAACTCGGCTACCGCTACGACCACTCCCCCATCGTGTGCCGAGACACCGAGGACCGGGCGCCGCGGCAGCGGATGGACGAATATCTGCCCGGCACCTGGCCCGGAGCGCGGCCGCCCAGCCTGCGGCTCGCCGACGGCACCGCGATCTTCGACCTGTTCGGACGCGGCTTCACCCTGCTGCGCTTCGCGGATCACGACGTCGACGGCTTTCGGATCGCGGCCGCTGAACGAAAGGTGCCGCTCGACATCGTGGATATCCGCGACCCGCACGCCCACGCCCTCTACCAGCGCGACCTCGTACTCATTCGTCCCGACCAGCACGTGTCCTGGCGCGGCAATGCCGCACCGGCCGGGCCACTGGCAATCATCGACCGCGTACGCGGCGCGTGAAAGATCCCCGACGACAACGGAGAAGATGACAGTGAACACCCCTGAAAACGCCGGTTCGAGAAGGGCTTTCATGGTCGGCGCGACGGCGGCGGGCCTCGCGGCCGCCCTGGCCTCCGGCCTCCCCACGGCAGCCGCGGACACCTCGACCGATGCGATCAAGATGACGTGCGCCCTCCGCCGCCGGGCCGACCTGACGCCCGAGCAGTTCCACGACTATTGGCTGAATCACCACGGCCCCTTCGCCGCGGAGCAGATCAAGATCCTCGGCGGCTACCGCTACGTGCAGAGCCACATCCTGGATTCTCCGCAGAACGCCCTGCTCGCCAGCACCCGCGGTACCGGCGAGCCCTACGACGGCATCGTGGAAGTGTGGTTCCCCTCGGAACAGGCCATGCTCGCGGGCATCGCGACCCCGGACGGAATCCAGGCCAACCAGCGACTCGCCGATGACGAGAAGAACTTCATCGATCTCGCTCGCTCCTCGTACTTCTTGACCACGGAGCACGTCATGCTCGGCTAGCCGCGTCCCGATCAGCTGGTGACCGCCCGCGGCGCTTCGGTTTCGGTGTCGTGCGCGAAGCGGCGTTCGAGTTCGACGCCCTCGATGTCGAAGTCGGGCACGTAGCGGGCGAACCAGCGCGGGTGGTACCACATGCGATCACCGATCAGGGCCATGACCGCGGGCACCAGGGTCAGCCGGACGATGAAGGCGTCCAGCAGCACACCGACCGCGAGCGTGAACGCCAACGGTTTGACGATCGGGTTGTCGACGGTGGCGAAGGCGACGAAGACGCCGAACATGATCAGCGCCGCGGCCGTGACGACGCGCGCCGAGTGCGCGATGCCGTTGCGCACCGCGGCGGTCGCGTCCGCGGTACGGGTGTGCTCCTCCTTGATGCGGGACACCACGAAGATCTGGTAATCGCTCGACAGCCCGAAGATGATGGCCAGGGTGATGATCGGCAGGAAGCTCAGCGTTTCCGCCTTGGTCACATGCAAAAGGCTTGCGCCCCATCCCCATTGGAAGACCGCGACCTGCGCGCCGAGCGCGGCGAACACCGAGAGGATGAACCCGACGATCGAGGACAGCGGTACCAGGACGGTCCGGAAGGCGATGGTCAGCAGCACCAGCGCCAGACCCACGACGACAACGAGGAAGACCGGCAGCGCCTCGCCCAAGCGGCGCGAGGTATCGATGTTCGCCGCGGTGCTGCCGCCCACCAGATATGTTGCCCCGGAGCCGCTCTCGATGGTCGCGCGGTCATCGCGCAGACGGGTGACCAGATCGGCGGTCGCGCTGTCGTCGGGACCGGTCTTGGGTACCACCTGGATCAGGACCAGGTTGTCGCCCGTGCCCGCGGGCTGCACCACCGCGACGTCGGGCTCCTGCTGCAACCGGCCCATCACGGTCTGCGCCGCGTCCGGGCCGGTGGCGTGCGAGAGGTCGGTCACCACCAGCAGCGCCCCGTTGAACCCGGGACCGAACGACCGGCTCACCAGGTCATACGCCCTGCGGGCGGTGCTGGACTCCGATTGCGTTGCGCCACTCGGTAATCCGAGATCCATACGGGTGGCGGGAAGCGCGATCACCACCAGCACCGCGATGCCCAGCACCAGCAATGGAATCCGGAAGCGAGTGACGAACCGTCCCCAGGCGTGGCCCGCGGTGCGCTCGGGCTCGTAGGCGGCGATGCGCGCCACCTCCTCCGGCTTTCCCGGGTGCAGCGGCGGCGAGATGAACTTGGCGACCGTGCCACCGGCGAGGCTGAGCAGCGCGGGCAGCAGGGTCAGCGCGACGAGCATGGCCACCAGGACCGCACCGGCGGCGGTCAGGCCCATGACGGTGAGGAACGGGATGTTCGCGACCGCCAGCCCGCACAGCGCGATGATCACGGTCACCGCCGCGAATACCACCGAACTGCCCGCGGTCCCGACCGCCAGCGGAATCGACTCCGCCACAGCCATTCCCAGCACCACCTGGTGGCGATGCCGGGAGAGGACGAACAGCGCGTAGTCGATCCCGCAGGACAGGCCCAGCATCAGTGCCAGCGAGGTCGCCGCCGACGGCACGTCGGTGTAGGCCGCGATGCCCAGGATGCCGGTGAGACCGATACCCACGCCGACGGCCGCCGTGATGATCGGCAGTCCGGCCGCCACCACCGCGCCGAAGGTGATCAGCAGAATGACGAAGGCCGCGATGACACCGAGCATTTCGGGCGTGTGCGGGATCTCCGCGGTGAAGCCCGGATAGACCGCACCGGAGAACTCGACCTGCAGACCGGTGTCACGCGCCCGGTCGGCGACCCGGGTCACCTGGTCGAGGGTGGACTGCTCGACCTCGCCGGAGGAGGCGGAGAACTGCACGCTGCCCAGGGCGACGTGTTGATCCGGCGAGACCGCTTTGGCCTGGAACGGGTCGACCACCGCGGCGACCTGCGGCAGCCCCTTCAACTGGGCCATCATCTGCTCGATCTCGCCGGCCACCGGTTGATCGGTCACCTTGGCCAGGTTCGACGTCGCGAACACGACCTGCATCTGCGCACCCGAGAAAGCGGGCATCCGCTGCTGCAGCAAGGAGACCGCGTCCTGCGATTCGGTGCCCGGAACCGTGAAATTGTCGTTGGTCTTTCCGCCCGTCGCGGCGGCGAATCCGATGGCGGCGGCCAGCAGCACGATCCATATCGCCAGCACCCACCAGCGGCGGCGGACGGCGATCTGGCCGAGTGCGTACAGATAGCGGGACATGCGGGTCCTCTCATGGAGACACCATCCGACCAGCAATCACAGACCTATCGGTACGGTAACACGTCAGATGATGATTTCCTCATAAACGTTGCAATGGTCAGCAACCGGCTCGTCACCTTCACGCCGGTGCGCCCGGATGGAAAGCAGGCGACGCCGCGCACAATGACGGCACATCTCCGCAGGACTGGACGGTGCCGTCCGGGCGGACCAGAGCCGCGACGGCGCGACCC
This sequence comes from Nocardia sp. NPDC059228, assembly GCF_042754245.1. NCBI lineage: Bacteria > Bacillati > Actinomycetota > Actinomycetes > Mycobacteriales > Nocardiaceae > Nocardia > Nocardia sp. NPDC059228. The sequence goes on from NZ_JBHZAL010000033.1 coordinate 43,412, forward strand.
TGCCTCACCCAACGATGCAGTTCGGTGCCCGGCTCCGCGACGACGATGAACCCGCCGCGCTGCTCGACGACCAGTCGGCACTCCGGCGCGGGCTCGCGCACGGTGATGACGGTGTAGCGCCCGTTCATGGCCTCGTCGAGACGGCGGCCGTCCGCGAGCCGGGCGTTGGGAACCAGCCGGCCCGTCAACCGCCGGCGCAGGCGCGGCCCGCGCCCGGGACCCGAGAGGTGCAGGGGCGGAGATTCGCCGCTGGTGATGATGTGGGTGAGGCCGGGAATCCGGTGCAGACGCGGTGCCAGCAGACCGCGCAGGCGGTTGCCCAGTTCACCACCGTCCGTCATGGTGACGCCGATGAGCTTGGCCAGCCGGATCATGGCCCGTGCGTGTGGTTTCCGCTCCGCCTCGTAGGTATCGAGCACGTCTTCGGGGAGTTCCCCGCGCAGCACGCCCGCCAGTTTCCACGCGAGGTTGGCCGCGTCGCGCAGGCCCGCGCCCATGCCCTGGCCGATGAACGGCGGGGTCAGGTGCGCGGCATCGCCGAGCAGGAACACCCGGCCCCGGCGCCAGCGGTCGGCCAACTGGGCACGGAAGGTGTATTCCGCGACGCGGATCAGTTCGAGATCCGCCGCCGGAACACCGCCGAGCCACGGGTCGAGCAATGGGCGCAGCCGAACGGGGTCGTCGAAGTCGGCGACGGTCTCGCCGGGCCGGAGCCGGAATTCCCAGCGGTAGCGGGTTTTCCCGATCCGCATGAACGTGGCAGCGCGCGCCGGATCGCACACCTGGTGCACGCCTTCCCACTGCCCCAGATCCGACGGCGTGGCGACGTCCACCACCAGCCAGCGCTGGTCGAATCGCAGATCCCGCATGCGTGTACCGATCGCGCCGCGGACAACGCTGTTGGCACCGTCGCAGCCCAATACGTAACGCGCACGCACAGATTCGGCATCGCCGGTCACGCGATCGGTGAAATCAACCCGGACACCGCCTGATTCCTGGGTGACGGCGGTGACTTCGACGTCACCACGCAAGGTCACCCGCGGATACCGCTTCAGGTTGACCCGCAGGATCGCCTCCAGTTCCGGCTGGTCGAACAGGTTCGCCTCCGGATACCCGCTGTGCCCACCGGCCAGGTCGCGATCGAACTGGGCCAGCACCCGCCCGCTCGGGTCGATGAGCCGCAACCCCAGTGCGGGCCGGGAGATCCCGTCGAATTCCCGGCCGACTCCCAGACGTTCCAGGATCCGGCGGATCTCGCCGTCGAGGTGCACTGCCCGCGGTTGCGGATAGACATCGGTCCACCGCTCCAGCACGAGGGTGTCGATCCCCTGGTGCGCGAGCAATGTGGCCGCGGTGATACCGGCCGGGCCCGCGCCGACGACCACCACCGGGATCATCGCGGTGCTCACGGCGAAACCCCCGCCAGCGCAGCCAGATAGCCGAGCGTGACCAGTCCGGTGACCACCGCGGGCGCGTACTCCGCCATGGCGTCGCCGTTGCGGATATGTGCGACCACGGCACCGGTCATCAACAGTGCCAGGCCGATTCCCGCGGCGATCCCGATCGGCGGCCGGGCCAGACCGATCAGCAGCCCACTCGCGCCGGCGATTTCGAGCGCTCCGATGCCCCGGTAGGCGGCGGTGGAGTAGCCCAGACGCGCGGCGCGTTCCCGCATCGGCGCGAGGGCGAGCGTCTTGGCCGCACCGAAGGACAGGAACTCCACGGTGAGCATCGCGGCCAGCACGGTCGACACGATCGTCATCGGTGCACCTCGACCTTCCAGGTGATCGCGTAGCGACCGAGAATCGCCTCGACGGCCCTCTCGGCGGCACCGGGGCCGAGCTCGACGACGGTCACGATCGCGCCGTCCTCGGCCTGCGCGGTGACATCGAGTACGGCCTCGACTCCGGCCAGCGCATCCAGTACCTCGCGACGAGTGGCGGCGGCGCGCAGGCCGAGCTTGTACGGCTTGCCGACGTCGGTCACCGGCAGGACATCCAGCACCGTCACGGTTTTCGGCGCGGCGGCACGTTCGGGCACCCGCTCGCCCGCCCAGGCGACGAGCTCCGCCTCGCTCACCTCCGCGCCGGGCACCAGGGTCACATACGCCACGGGTACCTCACCGGCGTGCACGTCCGGGCGGCCGACCGCGCCCGCCGAGGTCACCTGCGGGTGGGACAGGAGCGCGTCCTCGATGACCGCCGGATCGAGATTGTGCCCGCCGCGAATGATGAGATCCTTTGCGCGACCGTGCAGATGAACGAATCCGTCGGCGTCGACATGCGCGAGATCGCCGGTGCTCAGCCACCCGTCGACCACGGCACCGAGCCCGTCCAGCAGGTGCCCGTGCTCGCTGCGGCCGGTCACGTAACCGGCGAAGACCGTGGGCCCGCCGATCACCAATATGCCGATCTCACCGGCGGGGAGTTCGGTCCAGACGCCGTCCTCGGGCGTGCGAACGACCTTGACCTGCTGATAGGGCATGCGCTGGCCGACCGAGCCGGGACGCGGCAGATCCGGGAAGCTGCGGGCGGTCGCGCACGTCGCCTCGGTGAGGCCATAGCCCTCGACCAGCGTGACCCCGGTGTGCGCCTGGAAATTCTCGCGCACGGCGGCCGGCAGCGGGGACGCGCCGACCATCGCGTAGCGCAGGCTCGAGATGTCCGCGCCGATCGGGCACTGCGCCAGCACCGCGTACACCGTCGGCACCGCGCTCATGGCCGCGATCCGGTAGTGCGCCACGATATTCCAGAATTCGCCGTAGAGAGCGAAGTCCCGGTATCCGAGCGGCCCGGCCCAGACCACCGACTGGCCGCGGAACAAGGGCGCGAGCAGCGTCACGACGAGCGCGTTGACATGGAACAGCGGCAGCGCGGCGAAGATCACCGCGTCCTCGTCGAGCAGGGAGTTGGCCGCGATCATCCACGCATTGGCAACCTCACCGGACTGCCGGTGCGCTGCCAGTTTCGGCACACCGGTGGTGCCGCCGGTGTGGAACAGGGCCGCCAGATCCGTTGCGGCGGGCGGCTCCCCGGCGAAAGCTGCCCAATCCTGTTCGGCTGCAAGGGCATCGAGATAGCCGATGCGCACACCGTCGATGACAGGCAGCGGTACGGTCTCCGCCGTGACAGCGGTCGGCCGCAACATCAGCACCGCATCCAGCAGACCCCGGGACGCGAGTTCGTGTGCCGACTCCCAGATGTCGGCGGCGAGTTCGGGGCCGGCGGCGATCAGTACCCGAGCGCCGGAACGGTGCAGGAGCTCCGCGATGTGCGCCTGCGACAGGCCGCCATTGATCGGTGCGGCGATGCCCGCCAGCTGCGCGGCCAGCGTGGCGGGAATCAATTCGGCGCAGTTGGGCGCGATCAGGGCGACCGCGTCGGCGCGGCGCACGCCGAGTGTGTGCAGCAGATTGGCATAGCGGTGCACATCGGCGAGCAACTGGGAGTAGGTGCGCCGCAACGGTTCCCGCCACCTCGAGGCATCGGACAGCACGGTGACGGCCGTACGGTCCCGCCACCGCCTCGCGGCGCGCACCAGCAGTGCGTAGGTCGACTCGGGCAGCCCGCGCTCGGCCAGGGGCACCGATTCGATGACGCTCAGGTCCTCCGGACCGGTGTAGCGCGGCCACAGCAGGGCTTCGGCGTCAATCTCGAGGGTCGGGTTTCCGGTCACCGCGCGTACCTCACGACCGTGCGCTGGCGGCCCAGATCGAGGACACCATCGTCGGTCCCGATGGTCGCCTCGACCACATCGCCGTCCTGGAGGTACTTCGGATTCTTGGCCTGGCCCTCGAAGAACAGCTTCCACTTCAGCTTCGGCGGCAGCAGCGACGCGATGATCTCGACCGGCTTCGGCGGAGCGCTGAGCGCGGTGCCGATCGGAGTTCCGGTCAGCAGCAGGTCTCCGGCGTCCATGCGCTGGAACCGGCTCAAGGCCCGCAGCGTCTCGACCGGCCGGTAGATCATGTCGGCGACCGTCATGTCCTGGCGCACTCGGCCGTTCACCCACAGCCGGAGGCGCAGATCGGTGAATCGCTTGATTTCATCGGCGTCCAGCAGCACCAGCGCGGGGCCGGCGGGCGTGAAGGTCGGATACGACTTCGCCTCGTAGAACTGAGTTTTCGGCAACTGCACGTCCCGGGCCGACACGTCGTTCGTCACGACCAGTCCCGCGATGTAGTCGCCGAGGGACTCATCGTCGATCTGAGCGCCGACCGGCATCTCGCGGCCGAACACCAGGCCGATCTCCACCTCGTAGTCCAGCAACTTCACGTGCGCGGGCCGGATCACGTCGTCGTAGGGGCCGCTGATCGATCCGGAGCTCTTGCGGAAGAAGGTCAGCGGCACGGTCTCGGGGTTCATCCCCGAGTCCTTCACATGGGATGCGAAGTTCGTCATCTGCGCGACGACCCGACACGGTGCGGTCACCGGAGAGATCAGCGAAAGACCTTCGACCGGAACAAGATCCGGGCTCGCGGCGGCCGCGGCGATCGCTGCCCGATCCGCCAGCAGTTCGCGCGTGGTGGTCGCGACGGTATCGACGCGCGCCGCACCGGCGGGTGTCCGGACCCACCAGGCGTCCGCGGTACGGAGAACGGAAATGCTCATGAGTTGGCTACTTTCAGCAGGCCGCGCAGGCGGCGGAGATCGAATTCGTTGTCCTCGCGCAGCGCGTCGAGGATCGAGCGCACTTCCCTGAGCGATTCCCGCCCAGGGGAGAGTCCCAGGAAATCCTTGGTGGCGGGCGGCCCCCACTGCGCCAGACCCGACGCGCTCATCGGCGCCCAGCCCGGTTCGAGGGTGCAGTCGAACATGTCGCCGTCACTGAAATGCTCGACCATGAAACCGTCGGGATCCCGCCAGTAGTCGAAGATCTGGCTGCCCTGAATGTGGCGTCCGATTCCCCACGACCGCTGATAGCCGTGGTCGAGGAGATACTCGCCGCCGGCGGCGAGCGCATCCAGATCGGCGACCTGGTAGGCGGAGTGCACATATCGGTTGGACGGCCCGAGGGTGAGCGCCAGCGTGTGATGGTCGGCCGGAGTCGCGCCGCGGTCGCAGCGAATGAAGCTCATCACCGGCCCGCGTTCCCGCTGCCCCGGATAGAAGAGGAAGTCGCTGACGATCAGGCCCAGATGGCGCAGGTACCAGTCGAGAGTCTCCCGGTACCTGGTGGTCTGCACGACGACATGGCCGAGGCGCTGCACCTGCGCCGGAACCCGGGGCGGCCGCTGGGTGGCATTGACACGCAGTATCTCGTGCCCGTTGTTGAACACCTGCGTCTGCTGCGCGGGCAGCCCGGGCAGTTCGTGGGTGTCGGCGACGACTCGGACCCGCAGCCCGCTCGGATCCACCAGATCGAGACCCAGCCCGCCGATCGACTCCGGCAGCGGCTGCGGCCGCCGACCGGTTTCCTCGCCCAGGCGCAGCAGATCGCCGGTCTCGGCGGCCCGGAAAGCCGGGCCGACGAAGCGGGAACGATCACCGCGCCGCACCAGCACACAGGGCGACCCGGCGTCGGATCCGCGCAGGTGCAATTCTTCGGCTGTCCGCGCCGCGATGGTGAAACCGAAAGCGCGAGAGAAGATCTCGGCATGTTCCAGGTCGGGCTTCTGGAATTCCAGCCAGGCCAGATCGAGCACCTTCACCACCGGATTGCGGGCGCGGCCGGGGTGCTCACCCCGCACTGCGCCCTGCTCACTGTGCAGGCCGTTGTGCACGTCGTGCTGTCCGCTCATCGACCGCTCCCTTCAGGTTCTGACGATATCGTCACTCACGAACCAATAGTCAGTCAAGACCTTCTGAAAATTTCGTCAGAACTGACCCAGAGCGCTATGCTGGGCGGCCTACGGTGTCAGGGAAGAGGTGGACAGTGATGGTCACGCAATCCGGGCAACCCAATCGCCTGGAGCGCCGGAAGGCGCGTACCCGCGCGGCGCTCGTGAGGGCGGCGCAATCGTTCCTCGCGGCCGGCAAGCTCAGCGTGCCGATCCTGGAGATCACCCAGGCCGCCGACGTCGGGATGGGGTCGTTCTACAACCATTTCCAAACCCGCGAAGAACTGTTCGAGGCCGCGGTCGAGGAAGCGCTCGATCTGTACGGCGTCGTGCTCGACACCCTCTGCGAAAACCTCGACGATCCGGCGCAGGTCTTCGCCCAGAGCTTCCGGCTCACCGGGCGCCTGCACCGCCGCAACCCGATGCTCAGCAAGGTCCTGATCAACAACGGCCTGCAGCTGGCGCGCTCCGAGAAGGGCCTGGCCCCCCGCGCCCGGCGCGATATCGAGGCCGGCGTCCGCGCCGGACGATTCGACGCCCGCGATACCGAGCTGGCCATGACCATCGTCACCGGCGCCGCCATCTGCCTCGGCCAGCTCCTGCACGAGCGGCCCGAACGCGACGACGCCGAGGCGACCGATCAGGTCGCCGAAGACCTGCTGCGCATGTTCGGACTCTCCGCGGATGACGCGCACGAGATCTGCGGGCGTCCTCTGCCATCCCTCGACGCACTGCCGCACACCGACACCGCGGCCTGAACACGCGCTTCGGAATCGCGCACCGCGCACGCGACGAATTGGGGTGTGGATGCCTTACGTGCCGCCCCGGGGGGCTCACTGCGGCTTGCGAACCAGGGGCACTCGCCGGCGCCGACGACGGGCCTGCACCGGTTTCGGCCGGCGAGGGCGGCCGTAGCGCAGCAACTCCATCAACAAATCCTCCGCCGCGCGATACCGCGGGATGTCGACCCAGAGCCGCCACACGACCTCGGGATCACCGCGCTCCAGCACCGCCGTGCGCACAGGCAGGACGTAGGCTGCGATTCCCGCGTCGATCAGCGCGAAGAGCACTCGGTACACCTGTGACTCGGCCAAGTCGGCGAGGACGGCCCACGAGTGTGAGTTCAGCCCATTGGCCAATCCGCGGGCGGGAACCCAGTGCGGAGTGCTGCGCGAGCCTGACCACGGATCGGGAACCTCACGTGCCGTGGTCATCGCGCCCAGCCGTTCACGGGATGCCTGTAGACCGAACCGGTCAGTCCCGCTTCATCATCTCGTAGATTCGCTTGCAGTCCGGGCAGACCGGGGAGCCGGGCTTGGCGGAACGGGTGACCGGGAAGACCTCGCCGCAGAGGGCGACCACGTGGGTGCCCATGACCGCGGATTCGGCGATCTTTTCCTTCTTGACGTAGTGGAAGACCTTGGGAGTGTCGTTGTCGGTCGACTCGTCGGTAGTCTCGTCCGGACGGACCAGGGTGTCTGCGCTCACGGTTCAATCATGCCAGGTCGGCCTGTCGCGGGGCGGGCGGCGTGTGCATCCGACGCGCGGTAGTGGAAGACTCGGGGTATGCAGCGTGACGGCGAATCCCAGGCCGACGGCATGAGCGGTGAGGATCGCCCGGACGTCGAGTTCCATCCCGCCGGTTCCATCCCGAAGCCACCGCGTCAGTCGCAGGGCTACTTCCCGGGCGAGGAGCGACAGCATCCGGCGCTGATCACCGAGGCCGCGCCCTCGCTGGAGCAGCAGCATCGCGACCGGGTGCGGCGGTACATCACCATCATGTCGTTGCGCATCCCATGCCTGATCGGCGCGGCCGTCGCCTACAGCGTGTGGCACAGCTGGTGGCTGTCGCTCCTCATCATCGGCGTTTCCATCCCACTGCCCTGGATCGCGGTCCTCATCGCCAACGACCGCCCGCCCCGCACCAAGGACGAGCCGAGCCGCTGGGACGGACGACGCGATCAGATCGCGCTGGAGTCGAACCCGCACAAGGCAATCGACGGCTGATCCGCCGTTTCACCACCGGCTCGCGGAATCAGCGGGCCGAGGGGCGAATTCCCGCGGAGAGAAGAGCCGCCAGCCCGCACAGCCCGCCCGCGATGAACCAGGCCATGGTGTAGCTGCCCTGCACGTCGCGGATGACGCCCGCACCGAAAGCGGCCAGGGCGGCGCCGATCTGGTGGGAGGCGAAGACCCAGCCGAAGGCGACGGGTCCGTCCGCGCCGAAGTGGGCGCGGCACAGGGCGACCGTGGGCGGGACGGTGGCGATCCAGTCGAGGCCGTAGAAGATGATGAAGGCCCACATGCTGGGGTGTACGTCGGGTCCGAAGAGGATCGGCAGGAACAGCAGTGAGATGCCGCGCAGCGAGTAGTAGGCGACCAGCAGGTAGCGGGAGTCGACGCGGTCGGTGAGCCAGCCGGAGGCGATGGTGCCGGCGACATCGAAGATGCCCACCGTCGCCAGCAATCCGGCCGCGGTGGTGGCGGGCATGCCGTGATCGTGGGCGGCACTCACGAAGTGGGTGCCGATCAGGCCGTTGGTGGATGCGCCGCAGATGGCGAAACCGCCTGCCAGCAGCCAGAACACGGGCTTGCGGACAATGGTCGCCAGCACCGTCACCGCGCGGGCCGCGCCACCCGGCGCCGAGGTGCGCAGTCCGACCCCGCTGCCCGGCTCGGCGCCGTAGGCCCGCACCCCGGCGTCGCTGGGGAAATCGCGGATGAACAGCAGCACCAGCGGCACCACCGCCAGCGCCGTCGCCGACACCACGAGAGACGGTGTGCGCCAGCCGTGATCGCGGGCCAGGCTCGCGATCAGCGGCAGGAAGACCAGCTGCCCGGTCGCGCCCGCGGCGGTGAGCACGCCGGTCACCAGGCCGCGATGCTTCACGAACCAGCGCCCGGTGATGGTGGCCACGAACGGCATGGACATCGAGCCCACGCCGACGCCCACCAGCAGGCCCCAGGTCGCCATGAGCTGCCACGGCCGGGTCATGAACACCGTCAGTCCGCTGCCCGCGGCGATCAGCACCAGCGCGCACGCCACCACCCGGCGAATACCGAAGCGATCCATGAGCGCCGCCGCGAACGGCGAGATCAAGCCGTACAGCAGCACATTCACCGACACCGCCGCGCCGATGGTGCCGTGCGACCAGCCGAACTCCTCGTGCAGCGGGTCCATGAGCACACCGGGCACCGAGCGGAAGCCGGCCGCGCCCAGCAGCGCGATGAAGCCCACCACCGCCACGATCCACGCCGGATGCAGTCCCGCCCGCGCCGACGACTGCACCGCGACGGTGCCGCGCTGCGCAGGACTGCCCGTGTCCGGGCCGGGCTGTGCCGAACCGATCACGCCGGAACCGAGCGATGCCGAATCGCCCCCGTCCTGGCCTGATCCCGGACCACCCGCGGACAGGGCCGCGGGTGCGGCCAATGGGCTTGCGTCGTGGGGTGATTCCCGGCCGAGATCGTCCTTCAGTTCGCTCACCCGATCGAGGGTGACCGAAAAGCCCTTCCGCCACGAGTGGCCAGAATGCCACAATGCGTCAAGATCCAGCCATCACGAGAGGAGCATCGTGCCGACACCCCATCTGGTCGCCGTCCTCATCCTGGAACCGACCGTCGGCTTCGACATGTCGATCCCGCCCGTGGTGCTCGGCGCCGCCGCCGACGAGGACGGGAACCCGCTGTACGAGGTGCACACCTGTGGCGTCAAAGCCGGCGGCGTGGCCGCCACCGGCGGATACACCGTCATCCCGGAATTCGGCCCCGAGCTGCTGGCCCGGGCCGACACCGTGATCGTGCCCGGCACCCGCATCACCCAGCCGCGGCGGGAGGGCACGCTGCCACCCCGGGTGGCCGAGGCGCTGGCCACCATCCGGCCGGACGCCCGCATCGTCTCCATCTGCACCGGCGCGTTCGTGCTCGGCGCGGCGGGCCTGCTGGACGGCCGCCGCGCCACCACCCACTGGCAGTTCGCCGACCGGTTCCGCGCCCTCTACCCGAGGGTTCTCCTCGATGAGAACCTGCTGTTCGTGCAGGACGGAAACATCTGGTCCTCAGCGGGATTGGCGGCCGGCATCGACCTGTGCCTGGATCTGATCCGCACCGATCACGGCAGCGCCGCCGCCAATGGCGCGGCCCGCTACTGCGTGGTACCGCCCTGGCGTGACGGCGGGCAGTCGCAGTTCATCGAGCGGCAGGTCCCGGAGTCGGGCAGCGAGGGCACCGCGCCCACCCGCCGCTGGGCGCTGGACCGCCTGGACCGGGAGCTGGACCTGAACTCCCTTGCCGCGCATGCTCATATGAGCGTGCGCACCTTCACCCGCCGGTTCAAGGCCGAGACCGGCATGGCGCCGGGCGCGTGGATCCTGCAGCAGCGGGTCCGGCACGCCCGGCACCTGCTGGAGACCACCGACCTGACCGTGGACGAGGTGGCGCGCAGCGCGGGCATGGGCACCTCCGCCTCGCTGCGCCACCACATGCGCCTGGAGCTGGGCGTGCCGCCGCTGACCTACCGCAAGACCTTCCGCAAGCGCGAAACCCTGGAGACAGCATGACGATTCGCTGGATGTGGGCCTTCCTGGACCGTCCCGCCGCAGATTTCGACGACAGCGCCCGGTTCTGGACCACGGTCACCGGCACCGAGCTCTCGGCGCCACGGGGTGAACGCGACGAATTCGTCACGCTGCTACCGGATTCCGGGGCCGCGACGGTCAAGATGCAGGCGATCGAGGGCCCCGCACGCGTGCATCTGGACCTCGACGTCGACGATGTCGGCGCGGCCACCGAGCGCGCCCAGCAGCTGGGCGCCACCCTCGCCGCGGACTACATCCTCACCTCGCGCATCGGGTACGCCGTCCTGCACTCCCCCGCCGGAATGCCCTTCTGCTTCACGCCTTTCCGCGACTCCGCGGGCCCGCTCATCCCGACCGTGACCGGCCCCGCCGGCGACCGCAGCCGGCTCGACCAGATCTGCCTCGACATCGGCGCGAGCGACTACGAGACCGAGGCCCGCTTCTGGACCGACCTGACCGAATGGTCCTGGCGGCCCAGCACCCTGCCGGAATTCGCCCGCCTCTCCGCGCGTCCCGGCCTCCCGATCGACCTGCTGCTGCAACGCCTCGGCGACGACCGCCCCACGTCGGCGCACCCGGATATCGCCTGCACCGACATCGAGGCGACGGCGACCTGGCACGAGCGGCTGGGCGCACACCGCGCCGAACTCGGCAAGCACTGGATCGTCATGACGGACCCCGCCGGCCAGCCCTATTGCCTGACCGGCCGCCGGCCGGCCTGAGGCGCGGGATCGCCGAAACCCCCGCGTGCTTCGAGGCTCCTCGGAGCCGGGAAGCACGCAGGGGCTTCGACGTAGCCGGTCGGGCTACTTGCGCTCGGTCTGCGGCTGGCGGCGGGCCGCTTCGCCGGAGTTGGCCAGCGCCTCGAGATCCTCGAGGAACTTCTCGATGCTGTCGGCCCGAGCCTGGGGCGAACCGATCTGCTCGCGCACCTTCTCCTCGGTGAGGGCGAGCATGGCGGCGGCCAGATCCTGCTCCAGGTCGCGGATCATCTGCCTGCGGTACTGCAGGATCTGATCGCGGCCCTGCTTGCGCACCCGCTCGACCTCGGCCGCGGCGGCCTCGCGCATCTGCAGGATGATGCGGTCGGCGTCGGCCCGGGCCTCTTCGCGCATGCGGTCGAGTTCGGCCTGTGCCTCGGCGACGGCATTGTCGTAGGCAGCCTTGGCGGCGGCCAGTCGCTGCGCCGCCGCCTCGCTCTCCTCGAGTTGCCGCCGGATCTGGTCCTGAGCGTTGTTCATGATCCTCTTCACCGGTGGCACAACGTATTTCACGAAGAACCACACGATGACAGCGAAGCCGAACAGCTGGCTGAAGAAGACGGGCCAATCGAAGGTGATGTTGTAAATACCCTCGGCGAGATGGGTATCGGTGAGGATCATGCGGACCCCCGTCCTCTCTGCTGGCCCGCGCTGGTCCGGGCACGATCGTTCCCGCCCAGGACCCGGCCGGCCAGGTCCTGAGCGAGTGGTTCGACGGCTTCGCGTAGTTCGGCGGCGACCTGGTCGGCCTCGGCGCGGAGGTGCGCCGTGGACTCGGCCACGATCTGGTCGGCCTCTTTCTGTGCCTCGCCGCGCATTTCCTCGAGGATCGCGCGCCCTTGGGCCCGGGCCTGGTTGCGGATGTCGGCCGCTTCCGTACGGGCTTTCTCGAGCGCGGACTCGTAGCGCGCCTCGGCTTCGGCGAAGGTTTCGCTGGCTTCCTTGGCGGTCGCCGTCGTGACCTCGACACGTGCCTCCCGCTCCGCCAGCACCTTTCGTATGGGCGGAACCACGAAGAACCAGATGACTCCGAGCACGATCAGGAAGATCAATAACTCAGCGAAGAAGGTGCCGTTGGGAACCAGGAAGTTCCCCGCGGCCTCCACATCCGTTCTGGGAGACATGATGACGTCTACTTACCGGGAGTAGCGAATACGAACAATGCCATGAACGCTAGATTGATGAAGTACGCCGCTTCGACCAGACCCACGGTCAGGAAGAAGTTCACGCGCAGGCGGCCCTCCGCCTCCGGCTGCCGGGTGACGCCGTTGATCAGAGCGGCACCGGCCAGACCGTCACCGATACCCGCGCCGATGGCACCGCCCGCCAGAATGATGCCGCCGCCGATGAGAGCGCCCTGGACGATACTCGCGGTTGCTGGGTCTGCCATTTTTCACTTCCTTTGACAAAGGGTTATAGCGCTGAACAGCTGAAGCCGCTCAGTGGTTTTCACTCTCCAGCGACATCGACTGGCTGAAGTAGAGGATGGTCAGCAGGGCGAAGATGAATGCCTGAATGGCTCCGACGAACAGGTCGAAGAGCTTCCAGATGGCATTCGGGCCCCAGCTGATCCAGAAGGGGAACAACGTGATCACCGAAACCATGACGCCGCCCGCGAACATGTTGCCGAAAAGTCGCAACGAGAGCGACAGCGGTTTGGCGATTTCCTCGACCACATTGATGAAAACCATCGGGCCCCAGCCGGTGTGGCCCTTCAGCAACTGTTTCACGTGCCCACCCGGGCCGCGCCGCCATGCGCCCGCGGCGTGATAGAGCAGGAACACGAACAACGCGAGCGACAGCGTGAAATTGAAATCGGACGCCGGCGGCGCGATCAATTCCCCCGAACCGTACTGAACGGGCAAGACGGACAACCAGTTCGAGAGCAGGATGAAGGTGAACAGCGTGACCGCCAGCGGCAGCACGAACGGCGCGACCTTCATGCCGATGGCCGTCTCCACCTGGCTGCGCATCTGGACCGTGATGGTCTCGAAGAACAGCTGCACCCCGTTGGGCACCCCGGAGGTGAGCTTCACCCGCAGGTAGAAGGCCAGGCCCAGCACGATCAGCGCAGCCACCCCCGTGGACACGATGGTGTCCACATTGAAGGTCATGCCCAGCAGATGCGCCTGGGCGTGGTCGCCGACATGGATCTTGGACTCCCCCGAGGAATCCTCGGCGGCCAGCAGCGCCGGCGCCGACGAATGGGCGAGGGAAGCGACGGGAATGCTCATGACTGCTGTCGAAGCCCTTTCACCTCGGGCAGAGCGGTATGGAGTACCAGAATCAGCTGAAAGACCGCCAGCCCGAAGAAGATTCCGACGCCGTAGGGTCGGGTCAGGAATGCCACCACAATCGACAAAGCGGTCAAAATGAGCAGCCGCGACGCCGAGGACAGCGCCAGTTTCTGTTTGCTGGGTGTTTCCGCATCCGTGATGCGGACGATGGACATCCAGGTAAGCCGGGCGTTCACCCAGCCGAGCGTCAGACCGGTGGCCATGAAAACACCCAGCAACAATCGATCGAACGCCCCTGTGACCATCAATGCCAGTACGCCGAAAGCGATTGCAATAGCACTCGCTCTACGCATCCGTAGCCTGTTGAGGTCCAATACGACACCGCCTCGCCGTCATCCCACCTCGTAGTGGGGCCGTGCATGATCAATAGCATACACAGCCCAACCTCGTTGCGGGGCAGTATTTTTGATCTTCAAATTGTTGATCTTGAAATTCTGAAACGCTTTTCAGCGAACTTTCCGCCACTTTATTCGGACATCAGTGTTGCTCAGCCTTTTCCGCTCCGGTGCCGGTCAGCGACCGCACCTGCATCTCGGCGTACTTGGCGTCGTCACGTTCCTTCGACAGCACGGTCCCCAGCCAGCCCAGAGCGAACGAAACCGGGATGGACACCAGCCCCGGGTTGGCGAGCGGGAACCAGTGGAAGTCATGGGATTTGATCATCGCGGTGGGCGCTCCGGAGACCGCCGGAGAGAACACGATCAAGACGATCGTGACGGCCAATCCGCCATAGATGCTCCACAGTGCGCCGGCGGTGTTGAAGCGCCGCCAGAACAACGAATACAGAATGGTCGGTAGGTTTGCCGAGGCCGCCACCGCGAAGGCCAGCGCCACCAGGAACGCCACATTCTGATTCTTTGCCAGAATGCCGCCGACGATGGCCAGCGCCCCGATCACCACCGCGGTGATCCGCGCGACCCGCACCTCGCCGTCCCGGCTGTCGCCGTTCCCGCGCTTGATGACGTTGGCGTACACGTCATGGGCGAAAGACGCCGACGCGGTGATGGTCAGGCCCGCGACCACCGCCAGAATCGTCGCGAACGCCACGGCCGCAACGAATCCCAGCAGCACCGGCCCGCCCAGTTCCAGGGCCAGCAGCGGCGCGGCCGCGTTCTCCTTGCCCGGCGCCTTGGCGATCTTCTCCGGCCCCACCAGCGCGCCCGCGCCGTACCCGAGCACCAGCGTGAACAGATAGAAGACCCCGATCAGGCCGATCGCCCACACCACCGACCGGCGTGCCTCCCTGGCCGTCGGCACCGTGTAGAACCGCATCAGCACGTGCGGCAGCCCGGCCGTCCCCAGCACCAGGGCCAGTGCCAGGGAAAGGAAGTCGAGCTTGCTGGTGCCGTTCTTGCCGTACTTGAATCCCGGTTCCAGCAGCTTGGCGCCGGTCTTGCCACCATGGGTCACCGCGTCGTGCAGCAGGCTCGAGAAGTTGAAGTCGTAGCGCCCCAGCACCCACACCGTCATGGCCGCGGCCGCGCCGATCAGCAGCACCGCCTTGACGATCTGCACCCAGGTGGTGCCCTTCATACCGCCGACGAGCACGTAGACGATCATGATCGCGCCGACGACCGCGATCACCAGATTCTGCCCCGCCGAACCGGATACGCCCAGCAGCAGCGAGATCAGCACGCCCGCTCCGGCCATCTGCGCGAGTAGATAGAACAGGCTCACCGCCAGCGTGGAGGTGGCCGCCGCCGCCCGCACCGGCCGCTGCCGCATGCGGAAGGCCAGCACGTCACCGAGGGTGAATTTGCCGGTATTGCGGAGTAATTCGGCCACCAGCAGCAGCGCCAGCAGCCAGGCCACCAGGAAACCGATGGAATAGAGGAAGCCGTCGTAGCCGTACACCGCGATGGCCCCGGCGATGCCCAGGAAGCTGGCGGCCGATAGATAGTCGCCGGAGATGGCGATGCCGTTCTGTGGCCCGGAGAAGGCGCGCCCGGCGGCGTAATAGTCTGCGGCCGTGCGGTTGTCGCGGCTGGCCCACACCACGATGCCCAGCGTGATGACCACGAAGATCGCGAAGATGGTGATGTTGAGCCCGGGCCTGCTGCCCTCCACGGCCGCTGCCAGATACACGGTCATCGGGTCGGTCCTTCCAGTTCGGCGCGGATCTGCTCGGCCATCGGGTCGAGGGTGCGGTCGGCGTAGCGCACGTAGAGGCCGGTGATGACGAAGGTGGAAAGGAACTGCAGCAGGCCGAAGATCAGCCCGACGGTGATGTTCCCGCCCACCTTGTGCGACATGAAGTCGTGCGCGTAGTCGGCGAGCAGCGCATACAGCGCGTACCAGGCCAGGAACAGAGCGGTCATGGGGAAGACGAAGCGCCGGAAGCGATGCCGCAGGCGCTGGAACTCGGGGCTGTCGTAGACCTCGGTCCAGTCAGGATCCGGACTGCCGGTCTGGGATTCGGTCTGGGATTCAGTTGTCAACTGCGATACCTCCTGGTGATCCCGGTCACAGTAGCAACGAAGATGCTTGGGAGCGGGTCGAATAACTGCAGGTGAGATCGCAAATTCATCGATAAGTGAGCCGAAATTCATGGCGTCCGGCGGCCAGCTACCAACCGGTTTCCCCGCAATCCGATCGGGTGAACCGGGCCCGCTGCCGGATGCCCATCAGTAGCGGTGGCAGAGTTCGATGTCATGCCGACGAATCAGACGACCACCTCGTCCCTGCTCGCCGACCTCGCGCCCGATCTACGCGCGGCGCTGACCCGCGTCCGCTACGACGCGGACACCCTGCTCGAGGCGCTGGGCGACGCCGCCCACGCCGCCCTCGGCCGCGGCGAACCGGTCCCCGTCCGCCGCGCCGCCGCCGATCTCGGCGAGCTCGGCACCCTGGTGCGCCTGCTGCTGCTCGGCGATCCGGTCCCCGAACGTGAAGCGGCAGCGGCCCTTTCGCCGGTGAGCATCGACCGCGCCACCGCGGCGGGGCTGCTGGAGCGCGACGGCGACGAGGTCCGCGCCGCCCTGGATCTGCGTCCCCTCGATCTCGGCGAGGGCACCCGCTGGGTGCTGTCCGACCTCGACGACTCCATGCGCCGCCGCAGCCTCGACGCCGACCACGTGCTCGGCGTCGGCCACGCCTCGCTGTCGCTGCTGCGCGCCACCCCGACCCGACCGGTCGGCACCGTCCTGGATCTGGGCACCGGCTGCGGCGTGCAGGCCGTGCACGCCGCCGCCTATGGCCGCACCGTCACCGGCACCGACGTGAACAAGCGCGCCCTCTGGCTGGCCGAGGCCACCGCCGCGCTCAACGACCTCGATATCGAACTGCTGGAAGGCTCCTGGTTCGAACCGGTGGCCGGCCGCCGCTTCGACCAGGTGGTGGCCAATCCCCCGTTCGTGGTGGGCCCCGCCCGCGTCGAGCACACCTACCGCGACTCCGGCCTCGCCCTCGACGGCGCGAGCGAACTCGTCATCTCCGGCCTCCCGGACCTGCTGACCCCGGGCGGCACCGCGGCACTGCTCGCCTCCTGGGTGCACCTCGACGGCCAGGACTGGCGCAGCCGCGTCGCGAGCTGGCTGCCCGACCACGGTATCGACGCCTGGATCGTGCAGCGCGACATCGCCGATCCGGCCCTCTATGTCGGTACCTGGCTGCGCGACGCCGGGTTGGATCCGCGGGAGGCCGCCGCCCAGGCCCGCGCCGAACGCTGGCTCGACGCCTTCCGTGAGGCCGACGTCGAGGGCATCGGCTTCGGTTTCGTCTACCTGCGCGCCACCGACGGCCCGACCGAACTGCTCGCCGAGGACCTGACCCACCGCTTCGACGACCCGCTCGGCCCCGAGGCCATCGCCTATTTCGAGCGCTCGGCCTGGCTGCGCGCCGCAGCCGCCGATCCCGACCTCATCCTCGACTCGCGCTACCAGGTCGATCCGGCCACCGCGCTCGAACGCGTCTATCTCCCCGGCGACGCGGGCTGGGCGCAGGCGGTGGCGCGGCTGCACCGCGGCGACGGCCCGCGCTGGCAGCACGAGGTCGACGACACCACCGCCGCGCTGCTGGCCGGGATGCGCCCCGACGGTCTCCCCCTGCGCGAACTCCTCGAACTGCTGGCCTTCAGCGAAACCGGCGACGCCGCGACCCCCGACTTCGAGAGCGCGGCGATGACCGTGGTGGCCGGACTGATCCGGCACGGTCTCGTACACCCGCGCTGAGCGACGGCTCCCCCCCGCCGCCGGCCGCCGGGCCCGCCCCGGCGGCCGTCGGTATTTCCGCAGGAAACCGGCGCTGACGGGCGGTGAGGTCCGTCACGATCACATGTCGCCCAGATACCGATCCGGGCGGCCGCGGGAATGCGCCCGAGCCGCGATTCGTTCAACTACGTGCTCGAATCACTACGTGCGGGCAAGACCCGTACACACGTATTCGCTTGTCGCGTCAGGAAGTTCGGGCGCGGCGGTGGGCAACCACCCGGTCACCGAGGGTCGTCCGCCGGTGGCGCGTGTTCCCGGCGATGCGCGCTTCTCAGGAACTTCTCAGCCGTGCGCCGTAAAAACCGCAGATCAGGCGCGGTTTACCGGTGGTCTGGCGGGGAACTTTCCTGAAGTCGGGTCCGTTGAACGGAGCGAGACACCACCGACAGGAGGCAAGTCATGACAAGCCCCGCCACCACTGACGTGCGCACCAGCGAACAAGACCTCGACGCCCAGAGCCCCGCCGCCGACCTGGTACGTGTGTACCTGAACGGGATCGGTAAGACGGCGCTGCTGACGGCGGCCGACGAGGTCGAGCTGGCCAAGCGCATCGAGGCGGGCCTCTACGCTCAGCACCTGCTGGAGACGAGCAAGCGTCTGTCCGCCGCGAAGAAGAAGGATCTGGCGATCCTGGTTCGCGAGGGTCAGGCCGCCCGCCAGCACCTGCTGGAAGCGAACCTCCGCCTCGTGGTCTCCCTCGCCAAGCGCTACACCGGTCGTGGCATGCCGCTGCTGGACCTGATCCAGGAGGGCAACCTGGGTCTCATCCGCGCCATGGAGAAGTTCGATTACACCAAGGGCTTCAAGTTCTCGACCTACGCCACCTGGTGGATCCGTCAGGCCATCACCCGCGGTATGGCCGACCAGTCCCGCACCATCCGCCTCCCCGTCCATCTGGTCGAGCAGGTGAACAAGCTGGCCCGCATCAAGCGGGAACTGCACCAGCAGCTCGGGCGGGAGGCCACCGACGCGGAACTGGCCAACGAGTCGGGCATCCCGGTCGACAAGATCGCCGACCTGCTCGACCACAGCCGCGACCCGGTATCCCTGGACATGCCGGTCGGCAATGACGAAGAGGCCCCGCTGGGCGACTTCATCGAGGACTCCGAGGCCACCTCCGCCGAGAGCGCCGTCATCGCCGGTCTGCTGCACCGCGACGTGCGCAGCGTGCTGGCCACCCTCGACGAGCGCGAACAGCAGGTCATCCGCCTGCGCTACGGCCTCGACGACGGCCAGCCGCGCACCCTCGACCAGATCGGCAAGCTCTTCGGCCTGTCCCGCGAGCGCGTCCGCCAGATCGAGCGCGAGGTCATGTCCAAGCTCCGCAAGGGCGAGCGCGCCGACCGCCTGCGCGCCTACGCCAGCTAGTTCACACCCGTGGAGCCGGTCCCCCCGCCCGGCTCCGCACCCTCTGATCGTCGGGCCACTTTCGAGGCGCTGGCCCGATTCCGCCGGCCGATTCCGCTGCCCGAACGTCCCCTCCGGGCGGGCAGAGTCGGCCGGCGTTTCCATGTGCCGGGTCCTCCGATACGAATGCGGTTGCCGGGCCGCGGCTTCCGCATCCCCTGCGGCTCAGGGTCAGAGCCGGGTCAGGGGTTGGCAGGGGCTGGGGGCCGGAAGGTCGCCGCGGAAGTAGGCGGTGGGCGGGACGCCCATGAGGGAGCGGAAGTCGGCGGTCATATGGGATTGGTCGTAGTAGCCGGAGGCCGTGGCCACGTGTGACCACGGCGTATTGCCCGCGGCGGCCAGGACCTGACGAACCCGGGCGATGCGGGCATAGTGCTTGGGCGACACGCCGATTCCGGCGGCGAACAGATTGCGCAGCTGGCGTTCGGAGACGGCCAGGTTCGCGGCGAGTGCGGTGACCGGGCCGGCGGTGTCCATGGCGGCGACCGCCGAATCCAGCAGCCGACGGTGGTCGCGGCGAACCGAATCCTCCGAGAGGCGCTGCGGGAGCACGGCTTCCAGGAAGGGGGCGACCTCGTCGGGATCGAGCTCGAGCAGCCGGTCGGCCAGATCGGCGACCGGGCCGGGCAGGTCCGACAGCACGGCGATCCGGTCGGTCAGCTCGGCGGCAGCGATACCCAGCAGGGACCGGGACGCACCGGGAGCCAGCCGGATTCGGGTGCAGCCCGCGGCCGTGTCCGGGCTGGAGTAGGTGGCGCGGGTGCGCGGGCCCAGCACCCACGCGTCCCGGCGACCGGATTCCTCGGTGCGCAGCACAATCGAGGTGACCGCCTGGGGAATGTGGGTGAAGGCGGCGGACCCGGGGTGGACGGTCGGAATGTGGGCGATCTCGGTGATCCACGGACGCAGCGCTGCAGGCGGGGTCAGGCGGCGTTCGAGATCCTCGGCGGTCACGACGGGAGCCGGGGTTTGCGCAGTGGTCACCCGATCAACTCTAGGCAGCTTCGGCGCTCACGGGTGTGCCGGTTTTTCCTATAGCCGGACGGGGTGGGTCGGCAGGGTGATTCCCATGATCGTTATCACCGGTGCCACGGGCACCATTGGAAGTGAAGTCGTCCGGCAGCTGGCGGCGCGCGGGGTGAAAGTGCGCGCGGTGACCCGGAATCCGGAGAACGCCCAGGTCCCCGACGGCGTCGAGGTGGTGCGCGGCGACTACGCCGACACCGCGTCGATGGCCGCGGCCTTCAGCGGGGCCGAAGCCGCATTCCTGGTCGGGCTGCTCGGACCCGACTATGTCGAACTGGATCGCGCGCTGATCGAGGCGGCCCGCGACGCGGGCGTCCAGCGCCTGGTGAAGCTGTCCGCCATCGGCACCGGCGACCCCGATCTGGGCCGGGTCGGCACCTGGCACGCGCCCGGCGAGCGGGCGGTCCGGGACAGCGGCGTGGCGTGGACCATCCTGCGGCCCAGCAGTTTCGCGTCGAACACCCTGAGCTGGAGCGCAGCGATCAAGGCGGGGCAGCCGGTGCCGAATATGACCGGCACCGGCGCGCAGGGCGTGGTCGATCCGCGTGACGTCGCGGCGGTGGCGGTGGAAGCGCTGCTCTCCGACGCGCATTCGGGCCGGGTGCTCACGCTCACCGGCCCGGCCTGGCTGACCACGCGCGAGCAGGCCGACGTCCTCGCCGCCGCGCTCGGCAGCCCGATCGAGGTCACCGATATTCCGCACGACGCGGCACGCGAGTTCATGCTGGGGGCGGGCATGTCCGAGGAATTCGCGGCCGGCGCGCTGGCCGGTCAGGCCTACGTGGCCGCGGGCGCGAACGCCATCATCACCGGCGATGTCGAGCGGGTGCTCGGCCGCGCGCCGCGCGGCTACGCCGACTGGGTGCGCGACCACACCGACGCCTTCACGGCCTGACGTTCCCGCCCCGGCCGTTCCCGGGCCTACTCCGGGGTCTGCTGGACCGGCTCGGCGTCCGCGAGGACGGACTCCAGCCGGTCCAGCATGCCCTTCCAGCCGCCGCCCATGATGCTGCGCGCCCGCTGCATGACCGGATCCTCCGGATCGAAACCACGGTGGCTGAACAGGATTCGAGTTCCGTGCCCCTCCGGCCGCAGAGTCCAGCTGATCACCCAGCCACTGTCCCGATCGGACTTCGCGTCGTTCCAGCTGACGCTGAGCAGCTGTGGCGCAACGACTTCCAGCACCTCGCCGCGAATCTCGCCGGAGAAGTTCTGACCGGGCATCGGCCGGCTCCGCATCTCGAAGACCGTGCCCACCACCGGTTCGAAACCGATGGGCCGCATCATCCACTGCCCCATGAGTTCCGGCGTGGTGAGCGCGCGCCACACCTTCTCCGGCGGATGCGGGTAGTAGTGATCGAGTTCGATCGTGGTGATGTCGTCGGTCATCATCGGTCCTTCTCCTCGGGATCGTCGGGCATGGCGTCCAGCACCGCGCCCAGGTCGCGCAGCCGGGCCCGCCAGAACCGTTCGAACGGATCGAGCCAGGACTGCAAGTCGTGCAACGGTTCGGGTTCCACCCGGTAGAACCGCTGCCTGCCGCGCTTGTCCTCGGCCACCAGCCCGGCATCCCGCAGCACCTTCAAATGCTCCGACACACTGGGCCGCGCCATATCGAAGCGCTCCGCGATCACCTGCACCGACTGCTCCCCCTCGAGCAGCAGCTCGAGAATGTCGCGCCGGGTGGGATTGGCCAGCGCGCCGAACACCCGATCGGCGGTCCCGGACTTCAAGCGGTACGGCATGACCACAGAATAGGTAGGAAACCACCTACCCGTCAACCGTAGGATTTCTCCTACCCAATTGACCGAAAGATGGCCACGGAGTCGGACACCGCGGCCATCGAAAAACGAAAGGACGGAACTCAGAACCCGAGACTGCCGGTGCCGATGCTGCCGCCGCCACCGCCGCAACCCGCAGCCGAGGGACTCGGGACCGGGGTACCGGCGGGCGCCGGAGCGACCACCACGGTCTGCGTCACCGAATCCGAACCCTGCGAGAGCGTGACCGTGTGAGTGCCCGCGGTCGTCGGCGTCCATTCGGCGCCGAACCCGGCCTCGTCCATCCCGGGGTAGAAGGCATAGAAGCAAACCCCGTTGTCACGGAAGATCACCCGCGAGCTCGCGGTCGGGAACAGCGAACCACCGGCCATCGCCTGGATACTCGCGGTCGCGCCGACCACGAAGCCACCGGAGGGCGGGATGATCTTCATCTGCAGCAGGCCGTCCGCCGAAGCAGTCGCAGCGGTCATTCCGACCACAGCGGCCCCCGCCATCAAACTCGTTGCGCCCCAGCCGATTCGGCGACGGAGCATGCCACTCGTACTCATTTGAAACTCCTGTTCGTCGACCCCGCCGAAGGGGTCGACGAACACTAACGTTCGTAGAGTGTGAAATATCTAGATTCCACTTATCTCGGCTGCCCCAGCTTTCCGGGGCAGCCGAGTCCCTTCGGGGGCAGCCGAGCCGGGGCAGAGTGCGGCTAGCCGGAGTTGCGGAGTGCGGTGGCCAGGCCGTTCATGGTGAGCAGGATGCCGCGTTCGACGAGTTCGGAGGTGTCGCCGGCCCGGCGGCGGCGCAGCAGTTCGACCTGGAGCTGGTTGAGGGGCTCGAGGTACGGGAAACGGTTGTGGATGGACTCGGCCAGTGCCGGGTTGTCGGCGAGGAGTTCGTCGGTGCCGGTGATGGCGGCGTGCATGCGGACGGTACGGGTGAACTCGTCGCAGATCATGTGGAAGACGGTGTCGCGCAGGGCTTTATCGGGGACCAGGCCGGCGTAGGAGGCGGCGATGTCCATGTCCGCCTTGGCCATCACCTGGGCCAGGTTGGACAGAACGGTGCGGAAGAAGGGCCAGCGGCGGTAGAGGTCGGAGAGGGCGGCCAGGCGGGCCGGGTCGTCACCGATCCACTGTTCGAACGCGGTGCCGGTGCCGTACCAGCCGGGGAGCATGACGCGGGACTGGCTCCACGCCATGACCCACGGGATGGCGCGCAGGTCGTAGACGGAGCTGGTGGGCTTGCGGGAGGCGGGGCGGCTGCCCAGGTTCAGGTCGGCGACCTCCGCGATCGGGGTGGAGGCCCGGAAGTAGTCGACGAAGCCGGGGGTCTCGTGGACCAGCTTCGAGTACGCCGCGCGGGCCGATTCGGCCAGCTCGTCCAGCATTTCGTAGGCGGGTTCGGCATCCGCGCCCAGGCCCTCGACATCGAGCAGCGTGGACTCCAGGGTGCCCGCGACGAGCGCCTCCAGATTGCGGTAGGCGGTGCCGGGATCGGCGTACTTGGTGGAGATGACCTCGCCCTGCTCGGTCAGGCGCAGCGCACCGCGCACCGCACCGGCGGGCTGGGCCAGGATGGCGTCGTAGCTGCGGCCACCGCCGCGGCCGACGGTGCCGCCGCGACCGTGGAAGAGCCGCAGGCGGATTCCGGTCTTGCGGGCCACCTCCACCAGGTTCAGCTCGGCGCGATACAACGCCCAGTTGGCGGCCAGATACCCGCCGTCCTTGTTGGAGTCGGAGTAGCCGAGCATGACCTCCTGCTGCATGCCGCGCGCGGCCACCAACCGCTGATAGGCGGGCACCTCCAGTGCGGCGCCGAGGATTTCGGCGCCGTCGCGCAGGTCGTCGATGGTCTCGAACAGCGGCACCACCCCGACCGGACTGGACGGCGGAGTGGCCGTGTCACCCGGATCGAGAATGCCCGCCTCCTTCAGGAGCAGGGCGGCTTCGAGCATGTCGCTCACCGAGGTGCACATGCTGATGATGTAGTTGGGCACGGTGTCCGGACCCAGATCGTCGAGCGCGGACTTGGCGGCGCGCACCACTGCGAGTTCCTTGGCGGCGAGCTCGCTCAGTCTCGCGTTCGGTCCGACCAGCGGCCGGCGCGTGGTCAATTCGGCGGACAGCAGCTCGACCCGCCGCGCCTCGTCGAGGGAGGCGTAGTCGGAATGCACTCCGGCCCAGGCGAACAGCTCGGCCACGACCTGCTCGTGGGTTTCGGAATTCTGGCGCATGTCCAGGCCCTGCAGATGAAACCCGAAGGTCTGCACCGCGGCCCGCAACGTGGCCAGCTGGTCATCGGCCAGCAGCCCGTCACCGGATGCGCGCATGGACGCGTCGACCACGCCCAGATCGGCCAGCAGCTCCGCGGGCCCGGCGTACGGTTGCGCGCCGACATCGATACCGTCCGTGGGGATCTCCCCCAGCGCCCGGCACGCGGTGGCGCTCAGCCGCGCGCGGATACCGCGAACGGCACGGCGGTACGGCTCGTCGGCGCGCTGCGGTGAATCGTCGAATCCAGCATCGGCGAGAGCCGACAGCTCCGGGGTCACCGGCACCAGTCGCGCCGACTGCGACAGCGTCTTCTCCAGTTCCAGCAGCGATTTCAGGTACCGGTCGAACGCGACCGCACCCGCGCGGTGGGTGGCCCGGTGCACCACGTCGGCGGTGACGAAGGGATTGCCGTCCCGGTCGCCGCCGATCCACGAGCCGGGCCGCAGGATCGGGCGCGCCAGCAGTTCGTGTCCGGGCCACCGCGATCGCAGCGCGGCCCGCACCTGATCGTTGATGCGCGGGATGACATCGAACAGCGTCAGGTCGTAGTAGCGCAGCCCGACCTCGATCTCGTCCTGGATCCGCAGGCGCGCCAGCCGGATCAGCGCCGCCCGCCACAGCTGCAGCACCTGCCGGCGGATGTCGACCTCGAGCTCGGCGAACTCCGGCTCGTATTTGTTGTAGCGCTGCCGCTGCCGCATGAGTTCGGTGATCCGGGCCTGCACATCGAAGATGGTGCGGCGCCGGGTCTCGGTCGGATGCGCCGTGATGACCGGCGACACCAGGGCGTCGGCGAGCAGGTCGGCCACCACGTCCCCGTCCGGTCCGGCGGCGTCGAGCTTGCGGTAGGTGGCGGCCAGGCTGGAATCCTGGGGTGGCTCCCCCGCCGCCTCGTGCACCGCACGCCGCCGATCCCGCTGCAGGTCCTCGGCCAGATTGGCCAGCAGCAGGAAGTGGCTGAAGGCGCGGATCACCGGAATGGCGGTGCGGATGTCGACATCGCGCAGCATGTCGGCCACCGCGCTGCGCTCCACCTCGGAGCGGCGAATTCGGAAGGCCTCCACCCGGACGCGCTCGATCAGGTCGAAGATCTCCGCACCCTCATGGTCACGAATGGTGTCACCGAGGATCCCGCCGAGGAACCGGATGTCGTCGCGCAGTGGCGCGGTCGCTGTCTCGATCTGGTTTGCCTGCACTACGTTCACCTCTCCGAAGCACTGCTTCTGGTGTCCCGGGCCGCTCGTCCTTGTCGTAGCCGGGGCGGCTGCTCAACCCATCCGGCGCGGACCGATGTCGAACCTGTTGGGTTCCGGCCCGATCCGCACCCGTCCGTACAGCACGGCCGCGCCCTCCGGCGAGGCCAGTACCGGTTCGCACTGCAGCTCCCGCACCTCCGGCAGGTCGTCGCACAGCGCCGAGATCCGTTGCGCCAGTTCGGCCAGCGCGCCCTTGTCCACCGGTTTGCCGATATCGCGGCCGCCCACGGTGCCCGACAGCAGCGGGGCGGCGCGGGGCGCGTCGATGAGTTCGGCCGACTCCGCCTCGGTCAGCGGCAGCGCCCGGTAGACGCGGTCGCCGAGCAGATCGATGATGGTGCCCGAAAGCCCGAAACTGATGACCGAACCGAACGACGGGTCGTCCTGCACCCGGAAGGTGCAGCCCACGCCCTTGGTCGCCATGCGCTGAATGTGCACCGGATTGCCCGAGATCTCGCTCAGGTCCGTGAACGCGCGCCGCACCGCGTCCGGGCGCCACAGATCCAGCCGCACCCCGGTGAGATCCGGCCGATTGCGCCACATTTCGCCGGTCGCCTTGGCCGCCACCGGAAAGCCCAGCTCCTCGGCCGCGTCCACCGCGGCGTCGGCGTCGAGCACCTCGCGGAACTCCACCACGCGAATTCCATAGCAGCCCAGCAGTTCCGCGGCCTGCAGGTCGGTGAGCCAGTGCGCCGAGTCCGCGTTCATCCACTCCGCCACCAGTTCCCGTGCCCGCGCGGTGTCGACGCCGCCCGGACGGACCACCGGCGACAGCGGTCGGGTACGCCAGTCGGCATAGCGGCGCGCCCGGGCCAGCGCCCGCGCGGCCCGTTCCGGATCCCCGTAGGAGGGAATGGAACCGCGCTCGAGAATTCCGCCCACACCGCGCGTGGCGAGCAGGTTGGGCATGCCCTGATCGGCGACGAAGGTGGTGAGAACCGGTGTGGCCGGATCGGATTGGGCGCCGGAGCGAATGGCCTCGGCGAAGGAGGCGACCGCCGCCGGCACCGGCGGCGAATAGATGACGATGACCGCGTCCACGGCCCGGTCGGTGACCGCCGCGGCGACGGCTGTCAGGTAGTCCGCCGGACTCGCCTGCGGCCCGAGGTCGGTGGGCTCATCGACCTCGAGTCCCTCGCCGCGCGCCGCGTCGACCGCCAGCCAGCTCAGCGCGGCACTGTTGCCGATCACCGCCAGCCGCGGCCCGGCGGGCAGCGGCTGATAGGCCAGCAGCATGGCGCAGTCGAAAAGCTCGGTGATGGAATCGACCTGGATGATCCCGGCCTGCGCGAACAGATTGCGCACCAGCGACCGGTCCAGGTCCCGGTCCCCCTCCACCCGCGCGGCATTGCGGCCGCTGTTCACGGCCACAATGGGTTTGGTGTGCGCGACCCGCCGCGCGATGCGGGAGAACTTGCGCGGATTGCCGAAGGTCTCCAGGTACAGCAGCACCACATCGGTGTCCGGATCGCTGTCCCAGTACTGGAGCAGGTCGTTGCCGGAGACGTCGGCGCGGTTGCCGGCGGAGACGAAGGTGGACAGTCCCAGCTGCCGCGCCGCCGCCTCACCGAGAATGGCCGCGCCCAACGGTCCGGACTGACAGAAGAATCCGATGCGCCCGCGCCCGGGCAGCACCGGTGCGAGGGTGGCGTTCAGCGCGATCCGTGGATCGGTATTGGCGATACCGAGCGCGCTCGGCCCCACCACCCGCATACCGTGCGCCCGCGCGGCGTCGACCAGCTCCCGCTCGGCCTGATAGCCGTACGGACCGGTCTCGGAGAATCCGGCGGTCAGCACCACCAGACCCTTGACGCCCTTGGCCATGCAATCGTCGAGCACCGACCCGATCTCGGTGGCGGGCACCGCGATCACCGCCAGATCGACCTCGTCGGGAATGTCGCGCACCGTCGGATACGCCCGCACCCCGCGCACCGCCGTGCGATTGCGGTTCACCGGGAACACCGGCCCCTGGTAGGCCCCCGACAGCAGGTTGGCCAGCACCGCGCCACCCACCCGGCTGGTCGACGGCGTCGCCCCGATCACCGCGATGGACTTGGGCGACAACAGGTTCCCGACACTGCGCGCTTCCGAGGCCCGTTCCCGCGAATCCCGCACCGACAGCAGCGCCTCGGTGGGGTCGATGGCGAACTCCAGATGCAGCACCGACCCGTCGCGGCTGCGCTGCACCTGATATCCGGCATCCCGGAACACCTGCACCATGGCATTGTTCTCGGCCAGCACCTCGGCCACGAAGATCTCGAAATCGTTCTCGGCCGCCGCGCCCGCCAGATGCTCGAGCAGAATCGAACCCAGCCCACGCCCCTGATGGCCGTCGGCGACCACGAAGGCCACCTCGGCCGCACGGGGTCCCGGCCGATCGGCCAGGTACTCGTAGCGGCCCACCGCGATGATCTCGTCGCCGAGCTCGGTCACCAGCCCGACCCGGTCCCGATAGTCGACGTGCGTGGTCCGGTACAGGTCCTTCGGCGTCATGCGCGGGTACGGACCGAAGTACCGCAGATACCGGGTGCGGTCCGACAACCCCTCGTGGAAACGCTCCAGCGCCTCCGCGTCGTCGGGGGTGATCGGCCGCAATCCCACCACGCCACCGTCGGAGGCCAGCACGTCGGCGAACCAATGCTCCGGCGGCGGAGGCGGATTCACGGGTGTGCCGGGCGTGTCCGAGGGCAGGGGCGGGGCAGCGGAATCAGTCACGGGGATCCTCCGGATCCAGGCCGAGCAGGCCGAAACTCGCCCGGCGCGTAGCCAATACGGATATGTCGAGAGCCTGGCGGGCGCGGTCGGCGCGCTCGTCGCCGGTCTCGCGGCCGCCCCCGGGGCCGTCCCAGCGCGCGAAGCCGACATCCCCGCCGTCGCCCATGCTCTCGGGCACGGCGACCATGGGCGCGTAGGCGCCCACCTGCTCACGCCACTGCGGCGGCGTCGGGGTGGCGGGATCGATGGTGCGGTCCAGAGCCGTTGCCAGCAGATGGGTCCAGGCCCGGGGCACCACCCGGATCAGCCCGTACCCGCCGCCGCCGACCGCCAGCCAGCGGCCCTCGGCATACCGGTCGGCCAGATCGCGCATGGCGATGAAGGCCGCCCGCTGACCGTCCACCGTGAGTTCCAGATCCGCCAGCGGATCCTCGCGATGGGTGTCGACCCCGCACTGGCTGATCACGATCTGCGGCCGGAACGCCGCCAGCGCGCCCGGCACCACGGCATGGAAACCGCGCAGCCACAACGGGTCCCGGGTGCCGGGCATGATGGGCAGATTGATGGCTGTCCCCTCGGCCGGACCCGAGCCCGTCTCCTCCGGCCATCCGGTGTTGGGCCACAGCGTCGCCGGGTGCTGATGCACCGAAATGGTCAGCACGCGCGGGTCACCGTAGAACACCCGCTGCACACCGTCACCGTGGTGCACATCCACATCGACATAGGCGATGCGGTCGAACCCGTTGTCCAGCAACCACGAAATCGCCACCGCTACATCGTTGTACACACAGAACCCCGCTGCCGAGGCCGGCATGGCGTGATGCATACCACCACCGATGCTCACCGCCCGCCGGGTGCGCCCGGCCGCGATCTCCTGCGCCGCGGCCAGGGTGCCGCCCACGATCACCGAGGCCGCCTCGTGCATGTGCGGGAAGACCGGATTGTCGGCCGAGCCGAGTCCGTAGGGCGGTGCGGTCGGAGCGGGTCCGGGAGGTTGCTGAGCGTGCTTGACCGCCTCGATGTAGTCGTGGGTGTGCACCCGCAGCAGTTCCGATTCCGCGGCCGCCCCGGGTGTGACCCGCTCCACTCCGTCGAGCAATCCGAGCCCCTCGGCGAGCGCCATGGTGAACTGCAGCCGCACCGGCCGCATGGGATGCTCCGGGGTCCAGGTGTAATCGAGGAACCGATCGGACCAGACGACGGTTCCCTTGCCGGCAACGGTTCCATCGCCAATGGGGGTTCCGTCACCACGAACTCGGCCAGGCATACCTGCCACGCTAATGCGTCGCACGAGTTCGTAGGCTTTGGACACCGCAATGCTGTCGTACCGGGATGGCAGGGTATCGCCGACGCTGTGTGCGCACGGCGAACCCGCAGGGAACACGCTGCCCGTCCTGGGTGTTGACAGTGAGTTCGCGAAATAAGCTGTCGCCCGGTGCAGCCGCCGTGCATGGGTAGAATTCGTGCCGACGAAGGGGTTTAACAGGTGAAGGATCTGGTCGACACCACGGAGATGTATCTCCGTACCATCTACGACCTCGAGGAGGAGGGCGTCACGCCGCTGCGCGCGCGCATCGCCGAACGTCTCGAGCAGAGCGGCCCGACGGTGAGCCAGACGGTCGCGCGGATGGAGCGCGACGGCCTGCTGACCGTCGCCGGTGATCGCCACCTCGAACTGACCGAGAAGGGCCGCGCCATGGCGGTCGCCGTGATGCGCAAGCACCGTCTCGCCGAGCGATTGCTGGTCGACATCATCGGGCTGGAGTGGGAGAACGTGCACGCCGAGGCGTGCCGCTGGGAGCACGTGATGAGCGAGGAGGTCGAGCGCCGCTTGGTCGAGGTGCTCAACCACCCCACCACCTCCCCCTACGGCAATCCGATTCCGGGCCTGGACGAACTGGGCCTGCAGGCCAATGCCTCCGCCGACGAGAAGCTGGTCCGGCTCAGCGATCTGCCGACCGGGCAGGCGCAGGCCGTGGTGGTGCGCCGGCTCTCGGAGCACATCCAGACCGATCCGGAGACCATCAATCAGCTCCGGGAGGCGGGCGTGGTGCCCGATGCCCGCGTGACCGTGGAGACCAAACCGGGTGCGGTGATCATCTCGGTGCCCGGCCATGAGGGATTCGAACTGTCCGACGAGATGGCGCACGCCGTCCAAGTGAAGTTGGTCTGATACGTGAAGCTTCTGGTTACCGGAGGCGCCGGCTACGTCGGTGGCGTCTGCGCGCAGGTTCTGCTCGAGGACGGCCATGAGGTCGTGGTCGTCGACGATCTGTCCACCGGCAATGCCGACGGCGTCCCGGCCGGGGCCAAGTTCGTCGAGGGCGATATCGCCACCGCGGGCGCCGAGCTCATCGCGGCCGAATCCTTCGACGGCGTCCTGCATTTCGCGGCCCAGTCGCTGGTCGGCGAATCGGTGGTGGCGCCGGAGAAGTACTGGCACGGCAATGTGGTGAAGACCCTCGCGCTGCTCGAGGCCATGCGCGACGCGGGCACCCCGCGGCTGGTGTTCTCCTCCACCGCGGCCGTGTACGGCGAGCCGGAGCAGGTGCCTATCGTCGAGGACGCATCCAAGCAGCCGACCAACCCCTACGGCGCGTCGAAGCTGTCCATCGACTACGCCATCACCTCGTACGCGGCGGCGCACGGTCTGGCCGCGACCAGCCTGCGCTATTTCAATGTGGCCGGCGCGTACGCCGGGCTCGGCGAGAACCGTGTGGTGGAAACCCATCTCATCCCCCTGGTGTTGCAGACCGCACTGGGTCATCGTGAGTCGATCTCGGTGTTCGGCACCGACTACCCGACGCCGGACGGCACCGCGGTACGCGACTACATCCACATTCGCGATCTGGCGCAGGCGCACCTGCGGGCGCTGGCGCAGTCGCAGCCGGGCGTGCACCGCATCTTCAATCTGGGCAGCGGCACCGGTTTCTCGGTGCGCGAGGTCATTTCGGCGTGCGCGCGGGTGACGGGCCTGCCGATCAATTCGGTGGACGCGCCGCGCCGCGCCGGTGACCCCGCCGTGCTGATCGCCTCCAGCGCCAAGGCCATCGCCGAACTCGGCTGGCGGCCCGAGCACACCGATCTCGACGAGATCGTCTCCGACGCCTGGGATTTCCTGCGCTCGCTGGGTGACCGCGCGCACAGCGCACGCTGAGTCCGCGGCGCCGGCCGCGGTTTCATCGTCGACCGCATTGTCATCGCGGCTCCGGCCCGAGGTGGATGCCGAGTTCGGCCGCCGCCTCCCGGCCGGAGTCCGCGAGGCGGCCCAGCCGCTCCGGTCGCAGACCCGTCTGTAAGCCGAGGTCCAGCAGCATCGCCATGCGGTGCTTCGGATCGGCGGCCAGCGCGGCGTCCAGCGCCACGCCCGCGAGCGGGCCATCCCCGCGCGTATAGGCGCAATAGCCCAGCAGTGCCGCCGCTTCGGCGCGATCCGGATCCGGCAACGCCCGCGCCAGCTGCAGCCACAACGCCTCCGCACCGGGGGCGCGCGGACCCGGGGCGAGCCCGAACATGATGTCGCGCAGCGCCGAATCCCGCAGGGCCACGGCCACATCCGCCACCTCGGCCGGCGTGAGCCGGGCACCGGCCTCGACGCGTTCCAGGTAGCGCAGCACCCGGCACACCTCGAGCCGCAGCCGCACGCGCGGATCGCCGTGCTGCACAACCCGGGCCAGCCGCCGGGCCGCGGCG
Source organism: Nocardia sp. NPDC059228 (assembly GCF_042754245.1). Taxonomy (NCBI): domain Bacteria; kingdom Bacillati; phylum Actinomycetota; class Actinomycetes; order Mycobacteriales; family Nocardiaceae; genus Nocardia; species Nocardia sp. NPDC059228. Next base: position 75,179 of record NZ_JBHZAL010000033.1, read on the forward strand.
GCCACCGCCACCTCCAGAGCGGCGGTGGTGGCGTCGCGTGCCACCGGGTCGACGGCGAGGATATCGGTCAGCTCCCGCCGGGAACCGCGCAGCGGCCGGCCCTCCAGCACATGCCGCAGCGTCACCATCGAGGCCGCCGGATCCGGTTGCAGTCCCCGCGACCACGGTCCGGACAGCGTCCACCACGGCAGTTCCGCACCGATGGCCTGCACCGCCCAGGCCCCCGCCAGCGGCACGGCGTCGACATCGAGCCGATGTTCCAGCGCCGCAACGAGATCGTGGTGCTTGCGCGCCCGCACGCCCCGATGCTTGCGGGTCGGCACCGTAGCCCGGTCGTCGACGACGAGGGCCAGCGCCGCGACGGCCCGGTGCCGCACGCAGATGCCCGCGACCCGCTCGACCAGCATCCCCATCGCACTCCGCCCGGGATTGTCCAGATCCATCCGGGTCACCACCTCGACCGCCGCGATATCCGGCGACGCCTGATCAGCTCGCAGCACCGTCACCACCAGCGACCGTGCGGGCATGAACCCGAGCATGGCCGGGACGGCCGCGATCAGATCGCCGGGCGCCCGCAGCCGCGCCCCGGGCTCGCCGGGATCTTCGAAGGGATTATCGGCGGCAGGCTCGGGGCGATCGGGTGGCGTGGATTCATCGGGTGCGTTCATGCCGTCGAGAGTGCGCCGCGCCGCAGACCGACCCAGGCGGCCGACCTCGGGTTTCGCTGTGGTTGTGGATGTTTCGGCGCGCCGTGGACTACTCGGCGAGCCCCGGGCGAGTACGGCCGCGAGCTGTCGGTGCCCGCTGCTACCGTGCGCCCGGACCGCCGGACCCGAACGTGAAATGTATTCGTTTCATTTTGACCGAGCGGGCGCGGTCACGCTGCTACAGTCCGCCTCGGCACTGGTCCCGCACAGTGCTGGAAGGAGTGTCCTGCGCAGTGCCGGAAGGAGTATCGCGCCATGCCGAGCATGATTCATCACGGCCGGGACTCACCCAGGATCTCCAGGTAGTGCGGATTGGACATGATGCCCAGGACATTGCCGAACGGGTCCACCACCGAGGCCGTCACGAACCCGGTCCCCTCGCCACGTTCGATGATCGGCTCGTAGACGGTGGCTCCCATGTCGAGCAGCCGCCCGAAGGTGGCCGCCACATCGTCGACGTGCCAGTTCACGATCTGACCGCCCGGAACATCCGGGTGGGACGGTGCGAACTTCCTGTTGATGATCCCGAGCTCGGCCTGGTAGTCACCGATGCGGAATTCGTAGTACCCGCCCGGCACGGTGAAATACGGTGCGACACCGAGCAGTTCGCTGTACCAGTCCCTGGCCGCCTCCAGATCGTCGGCGAAGTAGTTGACGGTGGCCATTCCACGCAGCATGGTCGTTCTCCTGGGTCGAAGGTGGTTCTCGATCTGAATCCATCATCGCGCTCAAAGTGCTCACCGAATGAGCACTTTACCGGGCAGAATTCCGGATATGCGCGCGGATCGACTGGTGGCCACCCTGCTGTTCCTGCAGACCCGGGGCCGGGTGACCGCGGCGGAGGTCGCGGCCGAGCTCGAGGTGTCGGTGGCCACCGCGCGCCGGGACCTGGAGGCCCTGTCCACGGCCGGGATTCCGATCTACCCGCAGCCCGGACGCGGCGGCGGCTGGGCCCTGGTGGGCGGCGCGCGCACGGATCTCAGTGGCCTCACCGCCGCCGAGGCCCAGGCCCTGTTCCTGCTGCTGGGCCCGGTGGCGACGGCCACTCCCGCCACCAAGTCGGCCCTGCGGAAACTGTTGCGAGCCTTGCCGCAACCCTTCCGCACCGAGGCCGAGGCGGCGGCGGGCGCGATCGTGGTGGACCCGGCCCGCTGGGGCGAATCGGACCAGCGGCCGCCCGCGCTGGTGGACGAGTTGCAGCGAGCGGTGGTGCGCCGCCGCCGGATCCGGTTCGCCTACGACCGGGCCGGGCGGCGGACCGAGCGGGTGGTCGATCCGTGGGGCCTGGTGGACAAGGACGGCAACTGGTACCTGGTGGCCGGAACCGAGCACGGGCAGCGGACCTTCCGCGTGGACCGGATCGCCACCCTGGCGATCACCGACGAGATCGCCCGCCGGCCGGAGGATTTCGACCTGCCGACGGCCTGGTCGGAGGTGGTCGAGGAGGTCGAACGGCAGCGCTCCGCCCTCTCGGCCACCGTGCTGATCCAGGCTGCGCTCGCGCCGGTGCTGCGCAAACAGCAAGGGCGGCACTGCGTTCTGGACGGCACGACCGCCGACGGGCGGGTCCGGGCCCGGATCACCGCGCCGACGCCGCTCATGATCGCCCAGCAGCTGGCGGGCTGGGGCGCGGCCCTGGAGGTGGTCGAGCCGGAGTCGGTGCGCGCCGAACTCGCCCGGCTGGGCGCCGAGCTGGTGCAGCGCTACCGAACCGGCGAGTAACCGCTTCTCTGTTATGCGATATTCGAATCATGTTGCAGCAGTGGCGATTTCGCTCTACTGAGCGGCCCGCCACTGTTACAGTCCGCCCGGCGCGACCCCTTCAACGCGCCGAAAGGATTCACCCATGAGTAATCAGCTCTCCCCGGATCTGCGACGGTCCGCCGCCGGCGCCTGCGCGACCGCGGCGCTCGCGGTCGTGGCCGGGTCGGTACTGGCCGCCCCCGCCGGGGCGGCGGTCGACAACATCAATGTCGCCGGGCTCACCAGCGACAAGACGTGCTCTGTCGCCGACGGCTGCTCCATCCAGGCCTCGCTGTCCGGCTCCGACCAGCTCAGCCCGGTCGACTTCCTGGTGAACGGCGCGGTCATCGGCACCCTCACCCCGACCTCGTACGGCGCCGGCGCCGCCGCGAACATGCCCTGGCACCCGACCTCCGACGGCACCTACACCGTCGGCGTACGGCAGGGCGTGGGCCAGGCGACCATCGTCTACGTCGTCGGCAAGGGCGGCTCCTGCCCGCCGGTTTCCTCGCTGTTCCCGGGCTCGTCGAGCAGCGGGTCCGCGGGCAGCGGCTCGGCCAGCGGCTCGGGCGGAAGCGGTTCCGCGGGCAGTGGCTCGGCCAGCGGCTCGGGCGGAAGCGGTTCGGCGGGCAGCGGTTCCGCGTCGGGGTCGGCCACTCCGCTTCCCGTCTGCTGATCGGGCCCGGGAGCCGGAATGGGCAGAGGTCGGCTCCCTCGGGTCTCAGCCCTTGCGCACCTTGCGCACCGCGGTGGTGAACAGGGCGTCGAGGGCCTCGGTGTCGGAGGTGGACCCGGAGGTCATGTACGTCACCGCGATTCGCACATCGCCGATCTGACCCACCAGCGTCTGCATGGTCCTGGTGAGACCGGTCGCGCTCTTGTCGGTGCCGACCGTGCGGCGCAGCGCGAGTGAGTCGTCGGCATCGACCGGCGGCGGCGGATCCAGCCGCGTGGTCACCACCGAGGTGACGCCGGAGTGCCCGACACGCACGGTTCCGCAGCGCTGCAACTGATCTCGCAGTGCCGACAGCGGTCGACCCGACCGGGTGAGCGCCACGGTGAGGGTGGCGCGGGCGGTGTCGTCGGTGCCGACCGCCACGGCCGGGCCCGCGGTGGGCGCGACCGGTGCGCAGGTGTTCGGATCCACGTGCGCCCCCGGCAGGTAACCCTCGAGATCATTGGCTGCCTGGCTCGCAGCCTCGGCGGGCAGCACGATCGCGGGGTACCGCGACGGGAATTGCGAGGGATCCGGTAGCAGTTTGGTGAGACCGGCGTCGGAGCCGGCCGCCGGCACCGGAGTGCGGGCGGCGATCGGATGACCGGAAACCGTCGTCCCGCACGCGGCGAGCAACCCGCTCAGCGCCACGACCCCCACGGTGCGCGCGGTCCTGAGGCTGCTGCGTGCGGGGGTGCGGGAAGGCGCGATCACTCCGCCCACTATGCCGAAAATCGGCTGTTCACACCGAATGCCACGCCGCGCGGCACACTGCCGGGAATGCGCGTCCGGGCCCGGCGTGTTGCACACCCAATGCGGGTGGTGCACACCTGTCATGCGCATGAGGGACAATGTGGGTTGGTCGCGAAAGTAGGCCACGCAGGAAGGAGTACGCGATGGACTACGAGTCGCGAATGTACGAGCTGGAGTTCCCGGCTCCGCAGCTGTCGTCCGCCGACGGCTCGGGTCCGGTGCTGGTGCACGGTCTCGAGGGCTTCACCGATGCCGGGCACGCGGTACGCCTCGCCACCACGCACCTGAAGGAAAGCCTCGAGCACGAACTGGTCGCCTCGTTCGACATGGACGAGCTGCTCGACTACCGCTCGCGGCGGCCGCTGATGACCTTCAAGACCGACCACTTCTCCGACTACACCGAGCCGGAGCTGAGCCTGTGGGCGCTCAAGGACACCGCCGGCACGCCGTTCCTGCTGCTGGCCGGGCTGGAACCGGATCTGCGCTGGGAGCGGTTCGTCACCGCGGTGCGCCTGCTCGCAGAGCAGCTGGGCGTGCGCCGGACCATCGGTCTGAGCGCGATTCCCATGGCGATTCCGCACACCCGTCCCCTCGGCGTCACCGCGCACGCCTCCGACTCCGATCTGATCGGCGATCACCAGCGCTGGCCGGGTGAGCTGCAGGTGCCGGGCAGCGCGTCCTCGCTGCTGGAGTTCCGGATGGCCCAGCACGGGCACGAGTCGGTCGGTTTCTCGGTCCATGTGCCGCACTACCTGACCCAGACCGCCTACCCGGAGGCCGCGCAGACGTTGCTGGAGAACGTCGCCGAGAACGCGGGCCTCGAACTACCGCTGGCCGCGCTGACCGATGCCGCCGCACGGGTGCGCGAACAGGTCAACGAGCAGATCGCCGGCAACTCCGAGGTGGAGACCGTGGTGGCGGCGCTGGAACGCCAGTACGACAGCTTCGTCACCGCCCAGGAACGCCAGTCCAGCCTGCTGGCCAGCGAGAACGACTTGCCCACCGGTGACGAGCTGGGCGCGGAGTTCGAGCGCTTCCTGGCCGAGCAGGCCGGCTACGCAGACGGCGACGGACCGGAGAACCCGCCGCTGCGGTAGTGGTCGCTACCGGCGGCCGCGGCGGCGACCGGTAACGTTGGGCGGCGTGCAGCTGTCCGAATTGGTTCCCGACCGTGCCGTATCCGACGTGGACCCGGACTGGTTGTACGAGACCTTCGCCGACTGGGCGAGCTCGGCCGGCCTGAATCTGTATCCGGCGCAGGAAGAAGCGCTGCTGGAGCTGGTCACCGGGTCGAACGTCATCCTGAACACCCCGACCGGGTCCGGGAAGTCGCTGGTCGCGCTGGGCGCGCACTTCGCCGCGCTCAACCGGGGCCAGCGCAGCTACTACACCGCGCCGATCAAGGCGCTGGTAAGCGAGAAGTTCTTCGCGCTGTGCGACGTCTTCGGGGCCGACCGGGTGGGCATGGTGACCGGCGACGCCGCGGTGAACCCGGAGGCGCCGATCATCTGCGCCACCGCGGAGATCCTGGCGAATCTGGCGCTGCGCGAGGGCGCATCCGCCGATATCGGCCAGGTGATCATGGACGAGTTCCACTACTACGCCGACCCCGATCGCGGCTGGGCGTGGCAGGTGCCGCTGATCGAACTGCCCGGCGCGCAATTCCTGCTCATGTCGGCCACGCTCGGCGAGGTCGACTTCTTCGCCGAGGACCTGACCCGGCGCACCGGCCGTGAGACCGCCGTGGTGTCCGGTTCGGAACGGCCGGTGCCGCTGAGCTTTTCGTATGTGCGCACACCCATCACCGAGACGCTCGAGGATCTGGTGACCACCAGCCTCGCGCCGGTGTACGTCGTGCACTTCACCCAGGCCGCGGCCATGGAGCGGGCGCAGGCGCTGATGAGCGTCAATGTCTCGTCCAAGGCCGAGAAGGAGGCCATCGCCGCGGCCATCGGCGAGTTCCGCTTCGCGACCGGCTTCGGCAAGACGCTGTCGCGGTTCATCCGCCACGGCATCGGCGTGCACCATGCGGGCATGCTGCCCAAGTACCGGCGACTGGTCGAGAAGCTCGCCCAGGATGGGCTGCTGAAGGTGGTGTGCGGCACCGACACCCTCGGTGTCGGAATCAACGTGCCGATCCGCACCGTGATGCTGACCGGACTCACCAAGTTCGACGGCGTGCGCACGCGCCGGCTCAATGCCCGCGAGTTCCATCAGATCGCGGGCCGGGCGGGGCGCGCGGGCTACGACACCCTGGGCACGGTCGTCGTGCAGGCCCCCGAGCACGAGGTCGAGAACGCGCGACTCATCGCCAAGGCGGGCGACGACCCCAAGAAGCTGAAGAAGGTCCAGAAGAAGAAGCCGCCCGAGGGTTTCGTGTCCTGGTCGGAGGACACCTTCGACCGGCTGGTGGCGGCCTCGCCCGAGCCCATGGTGTCGCGGTTCAACGTGACCAACTCCATGCTGCTGAATGTGATTGCGCGCAAAGGCAATTGCTTCTACGCCATGCGGCACCTGCTGGAGGAGAACCATGAGCCGCGGGCCGCGCAGCGCAAGCACATCCTCAAGGCGATCCGGCTGTACCGGGCGCTGCGGGACGCGGGCGTGGTCCAGCAGCTCGACGAACCCGACCGGTACGGACGACATGCCCGGCTCATGGTCGACCTGCAGCGCGATTTCGCGCTCGACCAACCGCTCTCGCCGTTCGCGTTGGCGGCACTGGAACTGCTCGACAAGGAGTCGCCGACCTACACCCTCGATGTGATCTCACTGATCGAGTCCACCCTCGAGGATCCGCGCCAGCTGCTCATGGCCCAGCAGCACCGGGCGCGCGGCGAGGCGGTCGCGGAGATGAAGGCCGACGGGATCGAATACGAGGAGCGCATGGAACTCCTCGAAGAAGTCACCTGGCCCAAGCCCCTGGCCGCCGAACTCATCGAGCCCGCGTTCGAGACCTACAAGGCCGGGCACCCCTGGGTGTCGGAGTTCGAGCCCTCCCCCAAATCCGTGGTGCGGGAGATGGTCGAGCGGTCCATGACCTTCGCCGAACTGGTGTCGGGCTACGAACTGGCCCGCTCCGAGGGCGTGGTGCTGCGGTATCTGGCCGACGCCTATCGCGCGCTGCGGCGGACCGTGCCCGAGCAGGCGCGCACCGAGGAACTCGACGACATCACCGAATGGCTCGGCGAACTCATCCGGCAGGTCGACTCCAGCCTGCTCGACGAGTGGGAGCAGCTCACCAATCCCGGTGCGGAGTCCGACGATCAGCAGGTGGCGTTCGGGGCCGAGACCGTACGGCCGATCACCGCCAATGAGCGCGCGTTCCGGGTGCTGGTGCGCAATGCCATGTTCCGGCGCGTGGACCTGGCCGCGCTGCGGCGCTGGGACGCCCTGGCCGAGCTGGGCGACGAACTGGACTGGGCGGCCGAACTCGGCCCCTATTTCGACGAATACGGGACCATTGGGACCGGTCCGAACGCCCGTGGACCACAGCTGTTCCGGGTCGAGCAACGGCCGGGATTCTGGGATGTCCGGCAGGTACTCGACGACCCCAACGGCGACCACGGCTGGTCCATCGACGCCATCGTGGATCTGGCCGAGTCCGATGCCGCGGGTGAAGTGGTGTTCGACGACCTTTCGGTCACCGCGGGCTGACTTTCGGTGACCGCGGGCCGGCTTTCGGTGACCGCGGGGAGCGGCGCGCCGCTGCCGGCGGTCCGAGGTCACACTCCCGTAAGACGTCGCGCGGGGCAGCCGAACGAATCCCGGCGTTAGAGTGACGTAATCGATCGTCCACCGGTTCGTTTTTCGAGGCCCAACGCGTGTATCGTCTCGCAGGTTGCCTGAGTCCCTGCCGTTCCGGCCGACAGAAAAGAGTTCCCTTAGATTGCCCGGTCGAAACCTGCCCGAGTCACCCTGTCTGGTCATCGACCTCGACAGGGTCCGCGCGAACTACCGCGCACTGCACGCCGCACTTCCCGCGGCACGAATTCGCTTCGCCGTCAAGGCGAGTCCCGTGCCGGAGATCATCCGGCTGCTGAACGACGAGGGCGCGGAGTTCGACGTCGCCAGCGTCGGTGAGATCGAGCTCTGCCTGGCGCAAGGTGTCGATCCGGCCGTCATGTGCTACGGCAACCCGATCAAGAAGGCTTCCCAGATCGCCACCGCCTACGCGGCGGGCGTGCGGCGCTACGCCTTCGACACCGAGGACGACCTGGAACGCATCGCCGAGCACGCGCCGGGTTCCGAGGTCGAGTGCCGGTTCCTGTCGTCGGCTCCGCAGTCGCAGACGCCGTTCGGGACCAAGTTCGGCTGCGCACCGGGTGAGGCCAAGCGGCTGCTGGTGCGGGCACACGATCTCGGCCTGACCGTGGTCGGCCCCTACTTCCACGTCGGCTCGCAGCAGCTGGACCCGAAGGCCTGGGGCATCGGGATCGAGCAGGCAGGCGCCATCGCGGAAGCGTTGGCGGTCAAGGACATTCCAGTCACGGCGGTGAATATCGGTGGGGGACTTCCGATTTCGTACGCCGATCCGGCTCCCGGACTCGCGGAGCTGGGCGCGGCCATCGCCGAGGCGGCGAGCCGCTTTCTCCCGGAACACACCGAACTCGTCGTGGAACCCGGTCGCGCCCTGGTGGGCAACACCGGTGTGATTCATGCCGAAGTGGTGAATGTTCGCGTAGCGCCGGACGGGCGGCGCTGGGTATACCTCGACATCGGCCGCTACAACGGCATGGCCGAGACCGAGAACGAGTACATCGCCTACCGATTCCAAACCGATCGGGACGCGGATCCGAAGGACGAAGCTGTGGTGGCCGGTCCTACGTGTGATGGCGACGATGTACTCTATCAACGCACGCGAGTCCTCCTTCCGACCACGTTGCGAGCCGGTGATCCCGTTCGGATCCTCGAGACCGGCGCCTATACGGCGAGCTATTCGTCGGTGTCCTTCAACGGTTTTCCGCCTTTGACTGTCCATGTCACTGGCGCTGAGCGAGAGTGAGTTTTAGCCATGATCACGGCAGAATTCACCGGCTGGCACGTGCTGGCCGAGTTCGGTGGTGTCGACGCCAGCCTCTGCGACGACCTCGAACGACTCGAAACCGCGCTTCGAAAATCGTTGGTCGCCGCGGGGGTGACCATCTGCGATGTCGTGAGTAAGAAGTTCGAGCCGCAGGGTGTCACCATCCTGGCCCTCCTGGCCGAGTCGCATGCCTCGATCCACACCTACCCTGAGTCCGGCGACATCTTCGTCGACGTGTTCACTTGCGGCAGCATCGGTTCCGGCGCCACCAAGGCCGTCGAACTGCTGCAGCAGGAGCTGTCCCCGGGTTCGGTGAACATCGAGGTCATCCAGCGCGGCCACACCGCCCGCCGGATCCACGAGCCGGTCGGCGAGGGCCTGACCCGGGTGTGGAACACCACGGAAACCATCGTGGACACCAACACCCCGTTCCAGCACATGGTGATCGCACGCACCGAGCAGGGCATCTCCCTGTTCTCCGACGACGACCGCCAGTCCACCGAGTTCTCGCAGCTCACCTATCACGAGGCCATGCTGGTCCCGGGTTACGCGCTGGCCGAGAAGCTGGACAAGGTGCTGATCATCGGTTCCGGTGAGGGTGTCGCCTCGCAGATGTCGGTGGCTGCGGGCGCCTCGCTCGTCGACCACGTCGACATCGACCAGCTGGAGGTGGAGCTGTGCGCCGAGCACCTCCCCTACGGCTACAGCCAGGCCGATCTGGCCGAGGCGGTCGCACAAACCGGCCCGATCAAGATGCACTACGCCGACGGCTGGGACTTCCTGGCCAAGGCCGAGGCCGCGGGCGTGCGCTACGACATGATCTGCATCGACCTGCCGGACGAGCGGGTCGAGGACGCGCAGCACAACCGCCTCTACGAGGACGACTTCCTCAACCGCTGTAAGGCGCTGCTGGCCGAGGGCGGCGTGCTCGCCGCGCAGGCCGGCTGTCAGACCATGTGGCGCAACGAGACCCTGAAGCGCTCGTGGACCCGGTTCCACAACCTGTTCGAGACCGTCGTGCCCTACGTCAGCGACGAGCACGAGTGGACCTTCATCTTCGGCACCCCGAAGGCGATCGCGGATCCGGTGGCCAAGATGACCGCCACCCTGGCGACCCTGCCCTACCGGGCCGAGACCATCGACGCGCAGGCTCTGGTCCGCGGCGCGATCGAGCCGCACGCGCTGCGTGTGGGCGTGAGCGTCTAGTCGATCAGTTCCACCCCGAAGCGCCCCCGCACGTGAGTCGCGGGGTCACACGGTCGTCGCAACACTCTCTATTCGAGAGGTTGCGGCGGCCGTGTCGTTTTCGGAGCCCGCTCACCTGCGCGGCTCGCTGACCTGGGACCAGGGCTGCGAGAACGGCCTTCTGCGCCAGTACTTCGAAGGGCACGGATCTCGTCGTCCACAGCCACGAAGACTCGAATGCGTCGCCCAGCAACTCAGCGACCGACCACGCAAAACGCTCGGCTGGGATACCCCAGCCGAGCGCCTCGCTATGCTCTTGTCCACCACCAACCAGCAGCGGTGTTGCGACGACCCCTGTAATCCGCGATCGCCGATCAGGGGCCGCTCGCGGGGTGTGCCTGTTTACGCCTTGCGGGCGCGGATGGACTCGAATACGTTGGGGTCCACCAGGGTTGAGGTGTCGCCCAGTTCGCGGCCCTCGGCCACGTCGCGCAGCAGGCGGCGCATGA
>NZ_JBHZAL010000034.1:0-84571 GCF_042754245.1 Nocardia sp. NPDC059228
TGTACCCCGAAGGGCCTTACCGCTCGACTTGCATGTGTTAAGCACGCCGCTAGCGTTCGTCCTGAGCCAGGATCAAACTCTCCGTTGAAGACTCTCGATCAACCCCGAAGGGCGAATCAGAAGAATGTTCGCAGAGTCCGAAAACCTAGCGATAAAAACGCCAGCCGGAAATTAGCTGACTTAAATGTCCGACCCCATCACACGGGGGGTGTGAGGCCGGAACCAAATTTAAATATTTGGCACTGACATTCATCGACACACTATTGAGTTCTCAAAGAACACACGCACAAGCAATCGATCCAAAGTTGATTGGATGTCCTGCGAGGCAACTTTTCCAGCCTAGCCGCGAGACTCCGCAGAGTCAAGGGCCAATTATCTGGCTGGCGTGTTCATGTCCGGCGCTCCTCGTCCAACCTCGTATCCGCTACCGATGATTTCCAGCCTCTGAGCTGGGCGTTTCGGTCCCGGTCGGTGTCCGTGTCGCTCTGACCTGGACTAAGTTACGCGGCGGATAACGCGAGGTCAAATCCGCTGGTCGCGGAGTCGTTTGCGCTGGTAAACGGGCCGCTGACCGGGGCGATCGGCGACCTGGGCCACTGCTTTGTGACCCAGGTCATTTCGATCTTGTTTCGGTATCGGCGAACCGGTCAGCCGGCCACCCGGCGCACGCCGGCGAAGTTCTTCTTGCCGCGACGCAGCACCAGCCAGCGTCCGTGCAGGTAGTCGGCGTCGGACGGGGTCCACTCCGGATCGGAGACCTTCTCGTTGTTCACGGCGGCGCCGCCCTCGTTGACCGCGCGACGGGCCGCACTGCGGCCCTCGCACAGACCCGAGTCGACCAGCAGATCCACGATGGTGGAGGTTCCGGTCGCCTCGGCGACCTTGCCGTCGACCGCGGATTCGGCCAGGGCCGCCGACAGCGTCGACTCGTCGAGCTCGCGCAGATCGCCGCGGCCGAACAGGGCCTGGCTGGCCAGCTGCACCGCACGGGTGTTCGCCTCGCCGTGCACGAGCGTGGTCATCTCGGCGGCCAGCCGCTTCTGGGCCTCACGGGCGAAGGGGCGCTCGGCGGTCGCCTTCTCGAGCTCGTCGAGTTCCTCGCGGGAGAGGAAGGTGAACCAGCGCAGGTAGCGGACCACGTCGGCATCGGCGGTGTTCACGAAGTACTGGTACCAGGCGTAGGGGCTGGTCATCTCCGGGTCCAGCCAGAGACTGCCGCCGCCGGTGGACTTGCCGAACTTCTTGCCGTCGGCCGAGGTCACCAGCGGGACGGTGAGGGCGTGCACGTGCTCGCCGTCGACCCGACGGTTGAGCTCCACGCCCGCGATGATGTTGCCCCACTGGTCGGAGCCGCCGACCTGCAGCGTGCAGCCGTATTCGCGGCGCAGCTGCAGGAAGTCGTTGGCCTGCAACAGCATGTAGCTGAACTCGGTGTAGGACATGCCGTCCGACTCCAGCCGGCGCTTGACGGTGTCGCGGGCCAGCATGACGTTCACCGAGAAGTGCTTGCCGATGTCCCGCAGGAACGAGACCGTGCTCAGCGACCCGGTCCAGTCCATGTTGTTGGCGATGATCGCCGCGTTCGGGCCGTCCAGATCGACGAAACGCTCGAGCTGGGAGCGGATGCGGCCGGCCCATTCGGCGACGGTGTCGGTGGAGTTCATGGTGCGCTCGCCGACGTCGCGGGGGTCGCCGATGAGACCGGTCGCGCCACCGGCCAGCACGATCGGGCGGTGGCCGGCGCGCTGGAAGCGCTCGAGTGCCAGCAGGGGAACCAGGTGTCCGGCGTGCAGGCTGGCCGCGGTCGGGTCGAATCCGGCATAGAGGGTGATCGGGCCCTTGGCCGCGGCCGCACGCAGGGCGTCCAGGTCGGTGGACTGCGCGATCAACCCGCGCCAGGTCAGTTCATCGATGATGTCGCCGCTCACGCCGTCCATCTTTCCGCACGTCGATATCGAGGTTGCAGAGGGTTGAGCGTCGGGGCGGATCGGCACAAGCCCGGGCCGATCCGCTGATCAGCGAGTCGAACCGCCGGAGACGCCCGTAGGCCCGTCGCCGAGTGTGATCGGCGACGGGCTGCGGGTCGAGCGATTTTCCGGGGTCACTTCACCAGGTTGGTGAAGGTGGAGAAGGAGGCGCGGCGCTCGTAGGCGATCCAGGCGAAGACGCCGACCAGGATGAGCGGGAAGACCGCCAGGGCCGGGGAGCCGAGGACGAAGGCCTGGGTGGCGGCGGCGCACACCATGGTGATGGACAGGCCCGCGGCGGCGGGACCGTTCAGGCGGGCGACCAGCAGGCCGATGCCGCCGGAGACCTCGACCAGGCCGGTGAAGTAGCGGAACCAGTCGCCCCAGCCGATCTGATGGAAGACGCGGACGGCGTCGGCCTGGCCCGCGAACTTCGGCAGGCCGGAGGCGACGATGAAGAACAGGCCGAGCACGATCTGCAGGGTCCACAGCACGCGGTTGCGGAGCTTGCTCGGGGTGGCGGTGATGGCGACGGTCGGGGTGGCGGCGATGGCGGTCATGTCGAATGTCCTTCCGGGGCTTGTCGGTTCGGTGTGGAACTCGCTTGCTCACTAGGACGGGGGCCGCCGCGGAAACTCATCGCCGCTCGGGAGGATTTTTTCGACTAGGGCTCGAAAGCGGCCTCGAGCGCGGTCAGGTGGACGCGGCTGGCGGTGGCGGCGGCCTCGGGATCGCGGGCACGGATGGCGTCGTAGAGATGCTCGTGCGCGTCGTGATCGGTGGCCGGATCGCGCATGGGGCGGATCCGGAGCATGTCGATCATGGCGTGGCGTGAGCGCGGGACGAAGGCATTGAACAGCTCGAGCAGGATGTCGTTGTGGGCGGCGGCCACGACCGTGCGGTGGAAGGCGGTGTCGGCGTCGACCAATCCCTCGACGGAGTCGCCGCTTTCGGCGCGGGCGGCCAGGGCGCGGAGCATGGCGCGCAGGTCGGCGGGGGTGCGGCGGCGGGCGGCCAGGGCCGCGCCTTCGGCCTCGATGGCGATGCGGGCCTCGATGACGGTGACGATGTCCGAGCGGCGCAGCACCGTGTCCCAGTCCTCGGCGACATCCAGGGCGGTGACGAAAACGCCCGCGCCCTGGCGGCTTTCGAGCACGCCCTTACCCGCGAGTTCGCGAATCGCCTCGCGGAGCGTCGAGCGGCCGACGCCGAGCTGGGCGGCGAGCGTGGTCTCGCCGGGGAGGCGGTGGCCCAGCTGCCACTCCCCCGCACGAATTCGCGAGAGCAGGACCTCGGCGGCCTGGGCGGCGAGCGGATGCCTCTGTACCTGCGCCACTATTGCTCGGCCTCTCTACTTGTCTGAGGAGTGAATCCCCTCTAGTCTAGTCCACATGCTTCTGGGTGCCCTGCTTCTCCTTCACCGCCGCGGCGGGGTCTGACCGACCGGCACCCCGCTAGCGGGCTCGCTGTGCTGCGCCGGTCACCTCCTCCGACGCGAAAGCGAACCTCCCGTGAGCACTCCCCCGAGCTGGAATCGTCAGCAGCCGTCCGTCATGCCCTCGCATCGGTATCGCGATGTGTACCAACGGGTTTCGGTGCCGCTGACCGAACGTTCCTGGCCCGCCAACCGGATCGCGACCGCACCGCTGTGGGTGCCGGTGGATCTGCGCGACGGCAATCAGGCACTGGCCGAGCCGATGGATCCCGACCGCAAGCGGCGGTTCTTCGAACTGCTGGTGGCCATGGGCTACAAGGAGATCGAGGTCGGCTATCCCAGCGCCTCGCAGACCGACTTCGATTTCGTGCGGTTGATCGGGGCCGAGCGGCTGGCTCCCGAGGACGTCACCATCGTCGTCTTCACCCCCGCGCGCCGGGATCTGATCGAGCGGACCGTGGAATCGGTACGCGGCATTCCCAATGATGTAGTCATCCACATGTACACCGCCACCGCGCCGGCCTGGCGGAATGTGGTGCTGGGCAAGACCCGTGACGAGCTGGCCGAGCTGATCGCGGCCGGCGGGCGCGATGTGCTGGAACTGGCCGGCGACATGCCGAATGTTCGGTTCCAGTTCTCGCCCGAGGTGTTCATGCTGACCGAACCGGATTTCGTGCTGGAGGTCTGCGACCGCATGACGACCCTGTGGGACGCCACGCCCCAGCGGCCGGTAACCCTGAATCTGCCCGCGACGGTCGAGGTGGCGACGCCGAATGTGTATGCCGATCAGATCGAATACATGCATCGGAACCTGGCGCGCCGCGACAGCGTGATCCTGTCGGTGCATCCGCACAATGACCGCGGCACCGGGATCGCGTGCGCGGAGTTGGCGGTGCTGGCCGGGGCGCAGCGGGTCGAGGGCTGCGTGTTCGGCAATGGGGAGCGCACGGGCAATGTGGATCTGGCGACGCTGGCGTTGAATCTGCATGCGCAGGGCGTGGATCCGATGGTCGATTTCTCCGATATCGACCAGGTGCGGCGGACCGTGGAGTACTGCACCCGGCTGCCGGTGCACGAACGCCATCCCTACGCCGGTGATCTGGTGTACACGGCGTATTCGGGGACGCATCAGGACGCGATCAAGAAGGGGTTCGCCGAGCATCGCGAGCGGGCGGCCCGGCTGGGGCAGCCCGAACGTGAAATCGCCTGGGAGGTACCGTATCTGCCCATTGATCCCGCCGACGTCGGCCGCTCCTACGACGCGGTGATCCGGGTCAATTCGCAGTCCGGCAAGGGCGGAATCGCATACCTGCTGGAGACCGAGTGCGGCCTGGAGTTGCCGCGCCGCCTGCAGATCGACTTCGCCCGCCACGTGCAGCACCACACCGACCGGACCGGGACCGAGGTGTCGGCGCGGACGCTGTGGGAGCTGTTCACCGCGACCTATGCAGGGGGCCCGGCCGATTCGGGGATCCCCGCCGACGCGACGGTCGAGGACGCCATCGGTCTGCTGGGCCGGCGTGGGTTCTCGGTCGAGGTGTTGTCGGTGACGCATCAGAGCGTTGACCGCGCCGGAGTCGATCCGGCCGTCGCCTACCTGGAGTACCGGACGGACGGTGACGTGGCCTGGGCCTTCGGCACCGGTGAAACCTCCGCCCGCGCCGCGGTTTCCGCAGTGCTGGCGGCCGGGGAGCGAGCCGCCCGGGCGGTACCGCTGAGCGTGTAGCCGGAGCTACCCGATGATGTCGCCGAGGACGGTCCCGGTGCCGGGACCGTCCAGGCGACGCTCCAGTTCGGCCACCCGGTGTTCGAGTTCGGTGATGCGCCGGCGGAGTTCGGCTTCGGCCGAGGGCACGCCGGTCGGGCCGGGGCTCGCGGCCATGCGGGCGTCGATCCGGTCGCGGAGATCGTCGGTCGTGGCGCCCTCGCTGATGAGGACCTGCGAGGCCACGCCGGAGCCCTCGGAGACCAGGGCCAGCAGCAGGTGTTCGGGGCCGATGTAGTTGTGCTGCAGGCGCATTGCCTCGCGCAGCGACATCTCCAGCACCTTCTTCGAGCGGGGGGTGAAGGGAATGTGCCCGGCGGGGGCACCGCTCTCCTGGACGCCGACCGCCTGGTTGACCCGTTCGCGAAGGCCGGAGAGGTCCAGGCCCACGTCCGCGAGGGCCTGCCCCGCGATCGGATCACCGCCGTGCAGAACGCCGATCAGCAGGTGTTCGGTTCCTATCCAGTCGTGCCCGAGCAGGCGGGCCTCCTCCTGGGCCAGCACGATGGCGCGGCGGGCAGTGTCGGTGAACCGTTCGAACATGGGCTATTCCACCTAGGGTGAGCGGTCGATTCGTCCACCGTAGTCCTCCGGTCCGCCCGCCGATACGGACTCCGGTGCGGCGCATCCCGCCCGGCGCGCGGACGATCCGGACTAGGCGGAACGATTCAGCTTGGGAGCGCGCGGGCTGCGGCGGTAGGTCGACACCGCCGGGGAATCCGGCAGCCACAGCCGCCACGGGCGATCGGCGGCCAGGCTCACTCCGACCCGGGGACCGGCGGATACGGCAGCGAGATCGGTGATCTCGGGGCCGAGTTCCAAGCGAATCGGCGCGTCCGGGTCGAAGAGGTGGGTTCCGTAGTCGTCCAGGCGAATTCCGAGGGCGCTGCCGACATTGCCGGGGCCACGGGCCAGGTCGGCGTCGGATTTGGCGGCCGGGCGGCGGGTGCGGGCCAGATCGTGGCCCGCGATGATCTCCCCGGCCCGGACGAGGACGGCGCTGGCGACGCCGTCGGGACCGGTGGTGACGTTCACGCAGGTGTGCATGCCGTAGCTGAAGTAGACGTACAGCACGCCGGGTGGGCCGAACATGACCGCGTTGCGCGGGGTACGGCCGCGGCCGGAGTGGGCGGCCGGGTCGGTCCACGGGCCGGCGGGGTCGCTCCCATAGGCCTCGGCCTCGACGATGCGCAGCCCCACCGGACCGGACCAGAGCGTGCTGCCGAGCAGGCGTCGCGCGGCGCGCAGTGGTTCGACGGCAAGCTCTTCGGCACTCACGCCGACCTATTGTTCCGCACGGCCGTCCCGCCCGGAGTGCCGGGACGGCCGTGCGGGGCCGGTTACCGCGTGACCGGAGCCGAAGCGGTGCTCAGAGCCAGGCTGCGACGCCGCCGTGGTGCGAGCAGGTGCCGCTGCGGTGCTGGCTGAAGCTGTAGGTGCCGTCCTTGCAGCGGGCGGTGGCCCCGTCCGGGGCCGTGGGGGACTGCTCCGGGCGTGGCACGCAGGCGCCGCTCACGTTCTCGTATTCGCTGGCAGCGCAGGCGGTGTGGAGCACCGGCGCGGCGACCGCGGGACCGGCGAGCGCGCTGCTCGCACCGATGAAGGCCGCGGCGGCCCAGGGCAGAATGTGTCGCGCCGCACGGCGCTTGGTATAGCCGATCACTACGAAACCCCTTGCAGAATGGCGGTGTCGAAACGGGAGCGGATGCCCCCGACGAGCGCCGAATAGTACGGGGCCGCTATCGCCGCGACATCGGATTCCTATCGACCGACCGATTCGGCGACCTATTCGCCGCCGCCACCCTGTTGCTGAATACCGGCCAGTTTGTCCGGATTCACCTGGAAGCGAATGTTTTCGATGTGACCATCGCGAATGTCGTAGGTCAGAGCACCCACACGGTAGTCGCCGATCATGGCCAGCACGCCGAGTTCGCCATTGATGTAGGCGGATTCGAGTCGGATGCCCGCGCTGATCGGTTTGGCCATGGCGCCGAGCATCCAGCGAGCCACATGGTCGGGACCGTAGAGCGGACGGCGGGCGGCCGTGACCTTGCCGCCACCGTCGTTCCACAGCGTGACGTCGGGGGCCAGCAGTTCCATGAGCGCGTTGACATTTCCGCCCTGGGCCGCGGCCATGAACTTCTCGGTGATCTCCGAGCGGATCGAGACATCGGTGTCGAAGCGTGGGCGGCGCGAGTGCACATGGGAGCGGGCTCGGTGCGAGATCTGGCGGACGGTGGCCTCGGGGCGGTCCAGGAAACCGGCGATCTCGGCATGCGAATAGCCGAAGACCTCGCGCAGCACGAAGACCGCGCGCTCGACCGGGCTCAGGGTTTCGAGGACGACCAGCATGGCGGTCGACACGGTGTCGGCCATCTCGGTCTCCTCTGCGGCGTCGGCCGTGCTGGTGAGCAGGGGTTCGGGCAGCCACGGCCCGACATAGGTCTCGCGGGTGGCGCGCGCCGAGGTGAGGCGGTTGAGCGCCAGATTGGTGACGGTGCGGACCAGATAGGACTTGGGGTGGGTGACCGTGTCCCGGTCCACCTCGTGCCATTTGATCCAGGCGTCCTGCAGGACGTCCTCGGTGTCGGTGACGGTGCCGAGCATCTGGTACGCGGTGCCGAACAGCAGCCGGCGGTGTGCCACGAAGGGATCGATCGAATCGTCCTGCCGGGCAGCGGGTACGGGCTGGTCGGGCGTGTGGTCCTGCATGGGACTCATACCTACCGGGTCTTGCGAAGTGAATCCATCGGCGGGCCGGGATGTCGCATCGATATCCCGGCTACCTGGGCGGACGCGAACCGGAGAGACGTTCGGGTCGTTTCGATGATCTCAGCACGCGGTCGCGCGGTGATCTCAGCACGCGATCGCGCGGGTGGCGCGGCCGCCGTTGGCGAACTGCACCTGCATGTTCATGTGCCTGCTCATCTTGTACACCGGCACCGGGCTACCGCTGACCTGCTCCTTGTAGA
The DNA here is from genome assembly GCF_042754245.1 of Nocardia sp. NPDC059228. Taxonomy (NCBI): domain Bacteria; kingdom Bacillati; phylum Actinomycetota; class Actinomycetes; order Mycobacteriales; family Nocardiaceae; genus Nocardia; species Nocardia sp. NPDC059228. The sequence goes on from NZ_JBHZAL010000034.1 coordinate 8,140, forward strand.
CGACGGCGGCGCGGCCCTTCAGGTACCAGCGGCGCGGGGTGTCGTCGGCCTTGGTGAACTGAATGACCGCGTCCTTGCGGCCCAGGCTCACCGGCTGGTGGATGTAGCCGAAACGGAAGGGCTTCACGGTCTTTCCGCGCAGCCGGCGGGCCAGGCTGTCGGCGGCGTAGGCGGCGGTGGGCATGCCGCTCTGGCAGGTGCCGTGCAGGACGCCGAAGGGCATGCGCACCGCGGCGGCGTCGCCGATGGGCAGGATCTCCGGGTGCGAGACCGAGCGCAGGGTGGTGTCGGTGACGATCGATCCACGCTCGTCCACGGCGATTCCGGCCCGGGCTGCCAGCGGCGACACCTGCACGCCGGCGGTCCACAGGGTCACGTCCGAGGCGATCAGATCGCCGGTGGTCAGGCGCACGGCATCGGGCAGCACCTTGGCAACCTGCACACCGACCTTGCGGACGATGCCGAGCCGGTCCAGGGCGCGGTTGAGGTGCGCGCGGGCCTTGTCGCCCATCATGTGTCCGGGTTCCTGGGCGCTGATCAGGGTGACGGTCAGGCCCGGGTGCGATTCGGCGATCTCGGTGGCGGCCTCGATACCGGTCAGCCCGCCGCCGACCACGGTGACAGTGCCTGCGGCAGCGGCGATTTCGGTGAGCCGGTGCGAGAAGCGGCGGGCCTGGCGCGGGTCGTTGAGGGTCCAGGCGTGGTGGTCGGCGCCGGGCACGATCGAAGTGTCGGTGGCGCTGCCGAGGGCGTAGATCAGGGTGTCGTAGGGCAGATCGGTGGCGTCGTCGAGGGTGACGACGCGGGCCTCGGCGTCGATGGCGACGGCGGCCGCGCGGTGGAAGACCACACCCGAACCTGCCAGCAGCTCGGGGATGCGGTGGTCGGCCAGTTCCTGCCCGGCGGCGATCTGGTGCATGCGCAGCCGCTCGGTGAAGCGCTCCGAGGGGTTCACCAGTGTGATGTGGGCGTCCAGCCTGCGGGTGCGGCGGGCCAGGCGGATGGCGGCCAGCATGCCGGTGTACCCGGCGCCGAGGACGACGATTCGGTGAGTGTTGGTGGTGGCGTTCATGGTCGGCTCCGTGGGGCTCGTTCCTGCTGGGTCGGGTATGAGACAGGACAGCCCCGCGGAGCGTGACAACCCGCCATTGTGAACTGGGTCACAGCGGAACATTCGGGCCCGGTCGCCGGTTGGCAGAGGGGTGGCCGGACCCTCCGGCCTGCGGAAACAGCGTCGGAGTGTGAGGTGTGATGGCCGTACAGGTCGAGATCTGGACCGATATCAACTGCCCGTTCTGCTATTTGGGCAAGCGGCGTTTCGAGGAGGCGCTGGAGGCGTTCCCGCATCGGGATGCCGTGTCGGTGGTGCACCGGTCCTTCGAGCTGGACCCGACGCTGCCCCGGGATCACAGCGACGCGGTGGTGCCGCACATCGCGGAGAAGTACGGCATCAGCGAGGCGCAGGCCGCCGCCAATGAGCGCGGCATCGGGGCGCAGGCCGAGGCGGTCGGGCTGCCCTATCTGACCTCGGGACGGGACTTCGGGAACAGCTTCGACATGCATCGGCTGCTGCACTTCGCGCTCGAGCAGGGCAAGCAGGAGCACCTGCTGGATGCCTTGTACGCGGCCAACTTCGCCGAGGCGGAGCCGCTTTTCGGAGATGCCGAACGACTGGTTCGGGTCGCGGTGTCGGCCGGATTCGACGAGGCCGCCGTCCGCGAGGTGCTCGCGGATCCCGAGGCCTACGCCGATGCGGTGCGCGCCGATGAGGCCGAGGCCGCCCGGCTGGGCGCGCGTGGCGTGCCGTTCTTCGTGCTCGACCGCAAGTACGGGGTGTCGGGCGCGCAGCCGTCGGAGGTGTTCGCGCAGGCGCTGGAACGGGCCTGGAGCGATCACGCGCCGGAGCTCGAGATCGTCGCGGACGGCGAGGCGTGCGGTCCCGACGGTTGCGCGCTGCCGCAACGGGATTGAGCGCGGCTAGCGATCGCCGTCGCGAATGATCCGGTGCCCGAACCCCGAGATGTCCTGCAGGTACGCGCTGCGCTCCCCGGACCGGAGTCGGAGCAGGTCGTCGGCGATCACGAAGCCGTAGGCGACCAGCATCAGGACCACGAGCTGTCCCCAGGCCACCCAGGCGATGCCGATCGGCGCGGTGGCCAGGACGGCGATCGCGGCGATGAATCGCAGACCCGGGCGGGGAATGCCCAGAGCCAGCCGGAACAGGCACTGGCCCAGCAGGAACAGGGCCACGCCGCCCGAAAGCGCCAGTGCCGCGGCCTTACTCGCGGGCTGATTGCCGTGCCCGATGGTCATGGAGATGCCGGCCGCGGTCAGGATGATGCCGAGCACCAGCACGAACAGTGCATAGCCGTAGGCGAGTACCGCGGTGCGGATCTGTGCCTGACCCCGCAGTGCCCGCAGCCGGTGCTCGCCGCGCTCGTCGTCGAAACCGAAATAGGCCCACCACAGCACATATCCGAGGGTGAGGCCGAGGCCGGCGGTCGCGACCAGGCCGACGGTGAGATCCATACCGGTCAGGTTCGCGCCGATGGCCACCACCGATTCGCCCAGCGCGATGATCACGACCAGACCGTGGCGTTCGCAGAAATGGCTGGGGCGGATGACGAATCCCTCGGTGCGGGCCAGGTACGGCGAGACCACCTGCACCGCGACCGCGATCATCCACAGCGCGGCCCGCACCCAGCCCTCGGCGATGCCGCCCGCCAGCACCAGCGCCGCGGACACGGCATTGAGCGGCGCGAGACGCAGGATCGCGGAACTCGCCCCCCGGCTGCCCGACCTCGCGAACATGACGGTGTGCACCGTGTTGATCACGAAGTACCCGAGCCCGAAGGCCGGCCCGGAACCCTGGAACGCACTCGGAATCGCGAGGGCGATGACGAAGAAGCCGAACATGCCGATGAGCAGGAATGTGCGGCGCGACGAATTGCTCGGGGCGACTTCATTGGTGAGGAAGACGTACCCGCTGTACATCCACCAGATGATGGCGAACATGAGCGCCACGTGCCCCAGCTCGGACCAGCCGGGATGGTGGGTGAAGGCGTGGGTGAGCTGGGTGATGGTGAAGACGAAGACGAGGTCGAAGAACAGTTCCAGGGTCGAGGCCCGGACCTGTCCGCCTTCCGCTTCGACCTCGCCGGCCGGGCCGGACATGTCGCTGGTCACGTCCAGAGCGTAGAGCCGCCCGCGCCCGCCCGCCGATTCCGCGCCCCCCGCGCGCTCAGCACCGCGCCGGCCAGGAGATCGGCCGTCCCGAGACCGTGACCGAGGCGACCACGCGGAGCTCGGCGGCCGCGGCCGGCTCGGGGGGCAATCGATGCCCGCCCGCGCCCATCGCAGGGGGTTCCGGGCGCCGTCGCGCGGTTCGAGTGGGCGGGGCGCACGATCGAACCTGTTCCGGCCGGGGCGAATTCGACGATCGCGACGCCGTCGGGTGCGAGCAGTTCCCGAGCCCGCCGCAGCACTCGCGCCGGATCGCCGCCGATCCTGTCGGCTGCGGCGTCCATGGTTCGACGGTAGGTCCGCAGGAGCGCTCGAGCCGGTCACCGGTGGTGACGAAACTGTGACAGCGACTGCGGAAATGGCTCGGACCAGGTGATTCGCGGTTCGACGCCGCCTAGGGTGGGGGGATGCGGATTCTGGTGGCGGATGACGATCCGGTGGTGCGCGAGGTGGTGCGGCGGTATCTGGAGCGGGACGGGCTCGAGGTGGTCGAGACCGCGGACGGGCCGGCGACCGCAGCCGTGTTGGCCCGGAACGAGATCGATCTGGCGGTGCTGGATGTGATGATGCCGCCGCCGGATGGGATCGATCTGACGCGGGCCGTGCGGGCGGGGGCGCATCCGGAGACGCCGATCATTCTGCTGACCGCGCTCGGCGAGGAGGACGATCGGGTGGTCGGGCTGCAGGCGGGGGCGGACGACTATGTGACCAAGCCGTTCAGTCCGCGCGAGCTGGCGCTGCGGGTGGCGTCGGTGCTGCGGCGCACGCATCCGCAGCCGGTGGCCGACGAGGTGCTGCGCGGGGACGGGGTGGAGTTGAACCGGGCGGCGCGGACCGTGGTGGCCGGTGGGATACCGGTCGAATTGACCGCGCGCGAATTCGATCTGCTGGCCTTCCTGCTGGCGCATCAGCGGCGCGTCTTCAGCCGGCAGGAGTTGCTGGCCGAGGTGTGGGGCTGGAACTTCGGCGACCTGTCCACGGTCACCGTGCACGTGAAGCGGTTGCGCGCCAAACTGGGCGCCGCACATCGGATCGAGACGGTGTGGGGTCGCGGATATGCCTGGGGCCGCGCCGATCTCGGCACCGATCCAGGAACCGAGGAGGTGTCCGGTGCCGACTGATACGCCCGGGCTGATCGGGTACGCGCTGGCCGGCACGCTGCCGGTGGTGGTGATCGGCGCACTGCTGCTGCGCTACACCCGCAATCGCGCGATGACCACGAGCATGGCCGTGCTGGTGCTGATTCCGACGCTGGCCACACTGTGCGGGGTGGTGGCGGTGAGCGGGCTCATGTTCGGGGCCGAATTCGAGCGCACGGCAGTGGTATTGGCCGTCGTCACCGCGGTCACGGTGCCCGCGGCGATTCTGCTCGGCCGCGAGCAGGCCCGCGCCACGGTGTGGGAGCGCGAGATGCTGGAGCAGGAGCGCGCGGCGGAACGGTCGCGGCGCGAGCTGGTGGCCTGGGTCAGCCACGATCTGCGCACCCCGCTGGCGGGGATTCGCGCCATGGGCGAGGCGCTGCAGGACGGGGTGGTGTCGCGTCCGGAGGATGTGCAGCGGTACGCGGACCAGATTGTGCGCGAGACGAATCGGCTCTCCGCGATGGTGGACGACCTGTTCGAGATGTCCAAGATCAATTCGGGGGCGCTGCGGCTGCAGCTGGAGCCGGTCGATCTGCGCGAGCTCATCGACGAGGTGCTGGCGGCCAACCGGCCGACGGCCGAACGCGCCCGGATCACCCTGGCCGCAACGCAACCCGAGGACAAGATCGTGGTGGCGGGCAGCGATCGGGCGCTGGGCCGGGTGCTGACCAACCTGGTCGCCAATGCCATCGCGCACACCCCGCCCGGCGGGCGCATCGACATCTCGGCGGGCGCCGACGCCGGGCACGCCTGGACCCGGGTCGACGACACCGGGCCCGGCATCTCCGAGGCCGATCTGCCGCGCATCTTCGAGGTCGCGTACCGCGGCAGCTCCGCCCGCTCCCCCGGCGCGGCCGAACTCGGCAGCAGCAGCGGCATGGGGTTGGCCATTGCCGCCGGGCTGGTGGCGGCGCACCATGGGGACATCACCGCGCAGAATCGTTCCGACGGTGCGCGGTTCGAGGTCCGGCTGCCGCTGCTGACCACCGCCGGGCGGTGAACAGCAGGTAGGCGGCCACCCCAGCCCACACCACGGCGAGCGCGACCAGCAGGCCGACCGTGTAGTCACGGTTGAGGATGGTGGCGTTGCCCGGGACCGCGCCCTCACGGCCGAACACCGGGACGGCGATGAGGATCAGGGCCAGGCTGATGAACGCGCCCACGGCATAGGCGGGCCACCAGCGGGCGGGGAGCACGAGGCGGCCGAGCGCGCCGGCGAGGGCCGCGGCTGGGCCGAAGACCAGGTTCTCAGCGAGGATGACGCCGATGAACCAGACGGCGACGGAGCGCAGGTCGGGAGTGCTCATCTTCAGCAGCAGTTCGACGCCGTACGCGGCCAGACCGATGCCCAGCGCGCCCAGCAGGGTTCGGGTGATCGTCATGACAGTTCCTCGATCGATTTCAGCCATTTGGTCTGCAGGACGCCCGGGCGGCTGGGTGCGATGAGGCGGCAGGGGTAGCCGTGGTCGAGGGTCAGGTCTTCGCCATTGAGGCGCAGGGCGATCAGCGTGGCGGCATCCACCACGTGGGTCTGGGGCAGGACGGACGAACCGTAGATGCCGGTCGTCTCCAGGGACACGAAACGTACATCGCCACCCCCGTATTCGCCTACCTGGGCCAGCAGGTCGCGCAGGCGGACACCGGACCAGTGGCCCTGCGCGCTCCAGCCCTCGACGCAGGCGATGGGCAGTGCGCTGTCGGCCTGTGGCAGGGCCTCCAGGTCGGCGCGGGAGAAACTGTGTTCGCGGCCACCGACTTTCACCGTCAGCGCGTACTGCGGTGAGCGGGCTGTCTCGGTGACTCCAGCGGCTGTGGCAGTCCGGTTGATCGGAACACCCTGCGGGCCTTCGCCACTGCGTGGCGCGAGCAGGGAGACCCAGCGCAGGAACGGGATCGACTGGCCCGCCACCGCCAGGCCCGCCACGACCGTGCCCAGCCCGGCCGCGGCGAGCACCGCGCGCCGCGAAACACCAGGCCGCGCACGTTCGGATTCTCCGGCCTGTTCGGCATCCGGGACAGGGTCGTCGATCTGCCGCGAAAGCGCTTGCCGAACAACGGGAAGCTTCACCGCCAGATGCACCAGGACCGCACCGAGGGCCACGTACGCCATGGCGTGATGCGTGGTGGTGAAGAAGAACTTCCACGGGTAGAACTGCGCGGTATTGAACAGCCCGGTCACGATCTCGAACAGCACCGCGCCGATGAGCACCGCCACCGACAGCCGCTCCAGCGCGTCCGGAAGTCCCCGCCGCAGCGCCGGTTTGATGAAGAACCGCGGATACACCGACCAGAACTTCACCAGCAGCAGGGGGATCATCATGACCCCGACCGTCACATGCGTGCCCTGTGTGAGCCGGTACAGCCACACCGGATGCGCGGGCCACCAGAACCAGTCCGGCGGATGCTGGATCAGGTGGCTGATCAGGCCGGTCACGAAAAGGATGGTGACGCCGACGCCGAGGGCAATGCCCGTCCGCGCGGCCACCGCCGTGGAGCGGGCAGGACTCAGCCGATCGGAAAGCGCGGCCGGCAGCAACAGTTGGGGCGGCCCGGCCCCTCTTCCGCCGGGTTGGACCGGCCCGCCGGGTAGTGCGGGTTTATCGGGCGGTGCGGTGGGTTCTGACATGGCGTCCGCGGCGGGGCCGGTTCGGGCGGCCGCCGCGGGCTCCTTTCCAAGCTCGAATCTCAGAGTGGGGCGGGGGTTTTCGCGGTCACCAGGTCGGCGACGGCGCATTTGAAGCGGCCGCGGGACACGGCCGCTACGGAGACGGCGTCGGCGTAGGTGTCCACATCGGTGAGGGTGGGGAGGGAGTGCACCCGGAATCCGCTGTGGCGCAGGGCTGTGGCGGTGAGCTCGCCGGTGCGGGGGGTCGACATGGGGACGTCGGCGAGCAGGTGCGCCGGGCGCGGCTCGGGGAGACCGAGGGCCCACCAGCCGCCGTCCGCGGCGGGGCCGAGGACGGTGTCGCCGGTGGCCACCAGGCGCGCGGCCGAGCGGTTCAGCAGGCCGGCGTCGACCTGCGGGGTGTCCATGCCGATCTGCAGCACCGGGACACCGAACTCGGCGGCATCGACGTGGGCGTTGGCGAGCCGCTCGCCGAAGCTGTCGCCGCGCTGCGGCACCACGGTCACCTCGCGCAGGGCGGCGGCCAGTTCGACCGAACGCTCGGCGCGGTCGAGGTCGCCGGTCCAGGCCACGACGCTGTGCCGGATGCCGCTCTCGCGGACCGCGTCCAGCGTGTCGAGCAAGGCGCAGGCCGCCAGGTAGGCGGCGTCGACCGGCGAGAACGGCGGTGTGAGGCGGGTTTTGGCGAACCCGGGGATGGGCGATTTGGCCACCACGAGCATGGTGGCGGGGACATCGGTCGGGTTCATCGCACGCTCCAGAAGTCTCGGGCGGCACGCACGGTGCCGAGCCAGGAACCGGAGACCTTGGACTCGCCGTGAGTCCGCGGCCGATAGGTGATGTCGCGCTCCAGCACCAGCCAGCCCGCGCGGGCCGCACCGGTGAGCAGGGCCAGTGGATAGCCGGAGCGGGCGTGCAGGTGGCCGAGCGCCTGCAGGCGGTCGCGGCGGGCCACCCGCATGGCGGCGATATCGTGCACCGGCAGGCCGAAGCGGCGCCGCAGCCGGAAGGCGAAGGCCCAGTTACCGATTCGCGCGTGCAGGGGTTGTGCGCCGGGTACCGCCGCGCGGCGGCGACCGACCACCATGTCGACGCCGGGGCCGAATTCGGCCACCAGCCGGGGAAGTTCGCCGGGATCGAGGGAGCCGTCGCCGTCCAGGACGGCGACCAGTTCGGTGCGGGCGGCGTCGACACCGGCGTGTACGGCGCTGCCGTAGCCGGGGGTCGATTCGGTCACCACGGTCGCCCCGGCGGCACGCGCGACCTCGGCGGTGCCGTCGGTGGAGCCGTTGTCCACCACGATCACCCGGTAGCCCACCGGAATTGCTGACAGTACGCCGGGAAGCGCTTCCGCTTCGTCCCGGCAGGGGATCACCACCGTGACCCCGGGTACGGAGTCCAACTCGGTCATGGCCTCGACCGTACGGCCAATCGGGGTTTTCCGACCCCGGGACACGCATGACGAAAGTATGACAAGAGCAGGAGAAATGGCGATCCGGACAGTTCCGGCGGGTTTCGGAGCCTAGGGTTTCCGGCATGGCGAACGCTTCTGCGACCCGGGTCGCGCGCTCCGTCTCCACCCGTGCCGACGGCTATTGCGCGCTCGTGGCTCTCGTATTGGTCTTTGCCGCCTTTGCGTTTCCGCGAATCGAGGGCAAACCCTGGCGGGACCGGCTCTACGCCGAGGCCGCGCCGATCTTCGGTGGCTGGCTGCCGCATGCGGGGTGGGGCACGGTGCCGGCCGTCGCCCTCGCCGCGGCCGTGGTGCGCTTCGGCCCCGATCTGGCACGGCGGCTGTCGTGGGGACGACTGCTGCCGGCGGCGTGGGCGACGGCGGCGGCGTGGGCGTTCGCGCTGGCCATGGTGGACGGCTGGCAGCGCGGCTTCGCCGGGCGGCTCACCACCCGCGACGAGTATCTGCACGAGGTCGGCGGAGTGCACGACATCGGGGCCATGCTGCGCGGGTTCTCCGGGCGCATCCTGGATTTCCAGCCCGATTCGTGGACCACCCACGTGTCCGGGCATCCGCCGGGCGCGCTGCTGGTGTTCGTGCTGCTGGACCGGATCGGATTGGGCGGCGGAGCCTGGGCGGGACTGCTGTGCGTACTGGTCGGGACCAGTGCCGCGGCCGCGGTGCCGTTCGCCATCCGGGCGCTGGGGTCCGAGCATCGGGCCCGGGCCGCAACGCCTTTCCTCGCCCTCATGCCGGCGGTCATCTGGATCGCGGTCTCCGCGGACGGGCTCTTCGCCGGGGTGGGCGCCTGGGCGGTGGCATTGCTGGCGTCGGCGACCCGGCTGGAGCGCGGCTGGCCCCTGCTCGCGCTGGCGTCCGGAGCGCTGTTCGGGTTCACCCTCTTCCTGAATTACGGCCTGGTGCTCATGGTGATTCCGGCCGCGGCGGTGCTGCTGGCCCGGTCGCTGCGGCCCGGGCTGCCGGCGCTCGCGGGTGCGCTGGCGGTGGTGGCAGTCTTCGCGGCGGCGGGATTCTGGTGGCCCACCGGCTATCACCTCGTGGTGCAGCGCTACTACCAGGGCATTGCCAACGAGCGTCCCTACTCGTACTGGGTCTGGGGCAATCTCGCGGCGACGGTGTGCGCGGTGGGGCTGGCCACCGCCGCCGCGGGCAGCCGGGTGCTGGTCCAGCTGGAGATCCTGCCGGTGCAGCCGTGGCGGAACTGGCTCTCGCGCTGGCGCTCCCGCGTCGATCCGGCGGCGCTACTGGCCGCCGCCGGGATCACCGCCATCCTCATCGCGGACATCAGCGGGCTGAGCAAGGCCGAGACCGAACGCATCTGGCTGCCGTTCGATGTGTGGGCGCTGTCGGCGACCGCGCTGATCCCCCGCCACAGCACGCGCTTCTGGCTCGCCGCGCAGGCGGCGGGGGCGCTGCTCGTCAACCACCTGATCCTGACGAATTGGTAATCGCCGCAACCGAATTCACCGCCACGTGGGGGCTCCGTTCGCGGCGGCGGAGCGCAAGGGCGCGGTGGCGAATTCGGCGAGCCCCAGACTCGGGGTGACGGCGGCGACGAAACCCAGTGAGCGGCGGGCGCGTTCGGGACTCGCCACGATGTGGCGGACGTCGCCGGCGCGGTAGTCGCCGGTCACCACGGGCCGCTTGCCGCCGCAGGCCCGGGCCAGGATGGCGGCCACCTCGCCGATGGTGATCGGGGTGCCCGAGGCGATATTGAGCGGGGTGAACGCGCCCAGCGGGTGTTCGAGGGCGGCGACATTGGCCTCCGCGATGTCGCTGACGTGAATGAAATCGCGGGCCTGCGTGCCGTCTTCGAACACGCGCGGGGACTCACCCGCCTCGAGTGCGGAGCGGAAGATGGCGGCGACCCCGGAATATGGTGTGTCCCTCGGCATATCGGGTCCGTACACATTGTGGTACCGCAGTGCGGTGACGGTCCCGCCGGTGGCCGCGGCCCAGGCGGTGGCGTAGTGCTCCTGGGCCACCTTGGAGGCGGCGTAGAGGCTGCGCGGACGCAGGGGCGCGTCCTCGTCGATGGGCGCCCAGCTGAGGGGACGGCCGTCGGGGCCGCGGTAGTCGAATCGGCCGTTGTCGAGATCGGCGCGAGTGCGCGGGGCCGGCTCGGCGGGCACGCCCGCGGAATCGACGTAGCGGCCCTCGCCGTAGACCACCATCGAGGAGGCCAGCACCAGGTGGCGGCAGTGGGCGCGGTGCATGGCCGCGAGTAGCACGGCGGTGCCGAGGTCGTTGTGGCTGGCGTAGGCCGGGGCGTCCTGGGCGCTGACGCCCGCGCCGACCACAGCGGCCTGATGACACACGACGTCGATGCCGTGCAGGAGATCGCCGAGGGCGTCCGGGTCGCGCACGTCCACCCGGGCGATGCCGGGCGGGGGCACGGCGGCGGATCCGTGGGCGGCGGCGAGCATGAAGTCGGCCGCGACGACCTCGTGTCCGGCGGCCAGTGCCGCGCGGTGAATGTGCGAGCCGATGAATCCGGCTGCGCCGGTCAGAAGTACACGCATGCGGCGATTCTGGATGGACCGCCGCCGGAATGCGCCCGGACTGGCCGACCTCGCGTGATTCGTCACGATTTGGTCAGCGGAATCGGTCAGATACCACCAGATCGCCACGCCGGAAAACGACACGCAGCGGGGTCTTGCCCCGCGCCCCGGATGAGCGCACAATTCATCACGTAGTGAATTCAACACTCGATGAATTGAGGGTGACCCGTGACGGCACCAGCGACGACAACCGACGCCATCGCCATCGAGCACCTGGAAGTGCGGCGCGGCGGGCATCAGGTTCTGCAGAACATCTCCCTGACCGTTCCCCGGGGCAGCATCACCGGGCTGCTGGGGCCGTCGGGGTGCGGGAAGACGACGCTCATGCGCAGCATCGTCGGGACACAGATCATCGAATCCGGGTCGGTGTCCGTACTCGGCGACGAGGCCGGATCGCGTGGACTACGGCGGCGGGTCGGGTACGTGACCCAGGATCCGAGCATCTACGACGACCTCACCGTGGCCAACAATGTCGCGTACTTCGGTGCGCTGTACGGGGCTTCGTCCGCCGACGTCGAAACGGCGCTGGCCGCAGTGGGTTTGAGCAGTCATGCGGGGTATCGCGGCAACGAGCTGTCCGGCGGGCAGCGCACCCGCGTGTCCCTGGCCTGTGCACTGGTGGCCGACCCGGAGCTGCTGGTGCTCGACGAGCCGACGGTCGGCCTGGACCCGGTACTGCGCGCCGACCTGTGGGAGCAGTTCCAGGCGCTCGCGAAACAGGGCCGGACACTGCTGGTTTCGAGCCACGTCATGGACGAGGCCGAACACTGCGACCGGCTGCTGCTCATGCGGGAAGGCCGGCTGCTGGCGCAGCTCACACCCGCCGAATTGCGGTCCGACACCGGCGAATCCAGTCTGGAGAACGCCTTCCTCAAACTGATCCGGATGGGAGAAGAGCTGTGACCGCGACACTTTCACGCCCCGCGGGCCCACGGCCGCTGGGCTGCTACACCGCCACCACCGTGCGCATCCTGCGCCAGCTGCGCGCCGACAGGCGCACGGTCGCCATGATCGTGCTGGTGCCCGCGCTGCTCATGACGCTGCTGTATTTCGTGTACAAGAACTATCCGACCATGCCGGGCGCGCCGCGGCTGTTCGACCGGGTCGGCATCACCATGCTCGGCATCCTGCCGTTCGTGGTCATGTTCCTCATCACCGCCATCGCCATGCAGCGCGAACGGGTTTCGGGCACGCTGGAACGGTTGATGACCACGCCGCTGTCCAAGATGGACCTGCTGGCCGGGTACGGGACCGCCTTCTCCATCGCGGCCGCGGTGCAGGCGGCGGTGGCCTGCCTGGTGGCGTTCTGGCTGCTCGGCTTGAACGCGGCGGGCAGCCCGGGGCTGGTGGTGCTGATCGCGGTGGTCGACGCGGTGCTCGGGGTCGCGCTGGGCCTGCTGGCAAGCGCATTCGCGCGCACCGAGTTTCAGGCCGTACAGTTCATGCCCGTGATCGTGCTGCCGCAATTCTTCCTGTGCGGCCTGCTGGTCCCGCGCGGGCAGCTGCCGAGCTGGCTGGAGGCGATCAGCAATGTGCTGCCGCTCAGCTACGCCGTCGACGCGCTGGAGCAGGTGTCCACGCACCCCGGGGCCACCGGGCAGATGTGGCGGGATGTGCTGATCGTGGCCGTCTTCGCCGCCGTCGCACTGGGATTGGGCGCGGCCACCCTACGCCGGCGCACCGCATGACCGGGAGACACGCGGCGTGAGCGGAGGCAACGGGACCCGCAGCGGACGGCGTCCGGGCAATTCCGGCACCCGGGAGGCGATTCTGGACGCCGCCCGGGTGCGCTTCGCCGAAGTCGGCTTCGACCGCGCCTCCATCCGCTCCATCGCCACCGCGGCCGGAGTGGATCCCGCACTGGTGCATCACTACTTCGGCACCAAGCACCAATTGTTCGCCGCCGCCCTGCAACTCCCCGTCGACCCCCAGACCATCCTCGCCGGCTTCGCCGCCGTCCCCGTGGAAAACCTGGGCGCCCACATCATCCGCACCGTCGTCGGCATCTGGGACTCCCCCGTCGGCATGCCCGCCGTGGCCGCCTTCCGCAGTCTCCTCGCCAGCGACGACCCCACCCTGGCCCGCACCTTCATCCTGGAAATAGTGCTGAAAGAGATTCGCCCCCTGGTCGATTCACCCCCCGGCACCGGCGCCCAACGTGCCGCCCTCGCCGCCTCCCAACTGGCCGGCCTCCTGGTAACCCGCAAAATCCTCCGCCTGGAACCCATCGCCTCCATGCCCGTCGAAGACCTCGCCACCACCATCGGCCCCACGCTGCAACGCTATTTCACCGGCGATCTCCCCCAGCTGGGCTGACCCCGCCCGAAACATCCACCGGCAGTACCGAACCCGCCACTACCAGCCAGCGGGCCTCTACATGCGAGACGCCCCTTCGTGCTGCGGCGGTGCCGCCCGTTGCGGCACCGCTACCCAAGCCTGCTGCTGCCCTTGCCATCCCTGCGGCTGCGGTACCACCCTCGGTGCCGAGCGACCCGACCTTGCGGCTGCCCCGCCATGACATGCGACCGCGCTGCCCCACGGCCACAATCCCCGCAACGGCGAGAACCCAGAAAGGCAGGACCGAGCACCACGCTGCGCGAGCCTCGGGCATGCATCAGCTTGGAGTCGACCAGCAGGGTCGCGGCCACTCCGGTCGCCATACTCGCGGCCGGCAGCGCGACCGCGCGAGCGGGCCGACGGCGGGACGCAGCCCGGTCAGCGGGCCTTCACGGAAGCGGCGGTGGGGGATCAGGATTGGGTGAGGAAGAGGGTGTGTTCGTCATCGGAGACGTCGCGGGCCTCGTCGACGAGGAGGACCGGGATGCCGTTGTCGACCGGGTAGGCGCGGCGCAGGCGGGGGTTGTAGAGCACGGTGTCACCGGTGGCGGTGTGGACCAGCTGCAGGGGGCCCTTGTCCTGGGGGCAGGCGAGCAGGCTCAGCAGGGTGGGGTCCAGGGTTTCCTCCGACATGTCCGACAACCTACCGGTCGGCCGGGGCGGGAGGGGAATCGGCGGGGCGGCGGAAGCTGATGTGGCGGTGGCCGAAGTAGCTGGCCACCGCGACCAGTCCCATGACCACCACGGCGGCCGGTTTGGCGGGCGCGTGCAGCAGGGAGACGGCCAGTTGCAGCAGCACCATGTTCAGCACCATGCCGACCGCGTTCACGCCGACGAAGGCCACGAAATCGCGCAGCAGGTGGCCGCGCACCCGGAACACCAGGGTGCGGTGCAGGACGAAGGCCACCACCATGCTGACCGCGTAGGCCAGCGCCACCGACAGGGCGGCCGCCACGTCCTTGGACACCACACCGCCGAGGACGGTCAGCCACACGATGGTGAGCACCATGCCCATCAGCGTGTTGAAGCCGCCGACCAGGGCGAAGGCGATCTCCTGCCGACGCACCAGCCGCAGCAGCGGACCGGCCGGAGCGGGCTCGGCGCCGGTGAGCGAGGGGCGCGTCTCGGTCACTTGGCGGTGCCCACCAGTTCGCGGTCCGGATCGTCGTCGAGCTGTTCGGCGGCGGGCACGTCCTGTCCGCGCCGACGCGAGCGAACGTACAACCACTGGAGCAGCCCGAGGCCGACGAGTCCGCCCGCGGCACTGCCGATTCCGATCTTCCAGCCCGGCGGCCGCCAGGTCACCTCCAGCACGGCCTTGTCGGTGCCGGCCGGAATGTCCACGGCCACGAAGACTTTCGCGACGGTGTGGAACGGGACGGTCTTGCCGTCGAGGGTGACGCGGTAGCCGGGCCAGCCCAGGCGCGCGAAGGTGACGCGGCCGCCGGTCTCCGAGGAGACCCGCACACGGCTGGTGGTGTCGGTCTCGTCGAGCGAGGTGGCGGTGACGTCGTGGGCGTCGCCGACGCGGCCGTTGACCGTGGAGATCGGGCCGTTGTCGCGCTCGAGCGCCCAGATGTACTTCTCGTGCCCGGGCACGTCGACGAAGTGCCAGCCCTCCGGGGCGGGTTGGTCGCCGGCGTCGGGGAACATGGCCTTCTGCAACACGACCCGGTCGATCAGCATGAGGTCGGCGAGGGTGCGGCCGGTGGTCGGCTCGGCGCTGAACAGCCGGCGGTACGCGTCGGGGCAGACGCTGGAGTCCCAGCGCATGCAGAGCATTTCGCCGAAGTAGAAGTGCCCGTTGGGCGTATAGCCGTTGACGTAGTCCTGCTGCAGGTCCTTGGCGTAGTTGCCCCACACCAGCGACCCGTACGCGCCCTGCAGGTTCTTGTCGGCGGGCTGCAGCAGGCCGCGGTCGGAGAGCTGAAGGGTGGTGCCGGCCTGGAACTTCGGGAAGGCGGCCATGGCCTCGTTGCGGTCGGCGGGCAGGTTCCACGACATGGGCGTGGGCTGCACCCACCACACCTGGAACCAGGCGATCGGCACCATGGCGGCGATGACCAGCGCGGTGGCTCCGCTGGCGCCGCGGGCGCGGCCCAGCCACACCACGCCGAACCCGAGGGCGATCACCACGGCGGCCGAGCCCAGGTGCCACAGCGCCTGGTGCGGGTCGGCGGAGAAGGTGCGCACCCACAGGGCCAGGACCAGCACCAGCGCCGAGATGATCCGCGTGTTGCGGTCCCGCAGCGTGGCGAAGCGGCCCAGCAGCACGCACACCAGCACGAGCAGACCCAGCGCCAGCATGGGCAGCACGCGGGCGGGCCAGCGCAGCGGGCCGACGGTGCCGGGCCCGGCGGTCCACATGAGCGCCATCAGCGCGAACAGGGCGATCGCGACGAACTGCTTCCAGTGTTTCTGCGCCGCTTTCCAATCCACGAACGCCAGCGCCGGGATCAGGAACCAGGCGATGTAGGTCATGGGCAGCGGCTGGACGTAGCCCCACCACGAGGTGAACGCGGGCATGGTGGTCGGCAGGCTGGCGTTCAGCGATTCGGACCACGGCACGGTCAGGAACTGGTCGTTATTGATCTGCGAATTGCCGCGCCAGCTCACCTGCGCCGACAGCATCGAGGGCAGGAAGGTCAGCAGCCCCGCCGCGCCCGCGCAGGCCGCCGCGGCGGCCAGGCGCAGCAGCGGGCCGAACGCCTCGCGCCACTGCGGCCAGGTCCGCGGCCCCCGGCACACCAGGTAGCCGACGGCCACCGCGATCAGCATGAGCACGGCCTCGACCGCGGGGAACACGTACTGCACCGAGATCGCCAGGTACAGGTACACGAAGACCGGGATCGGACCGCCCTGGCCGCGCAGGTAGCGCTCCGCGGACGCCCAGGCGTGGATCATCCAGGCGGTGCCGGCCATGGCGGTGAACCAGCTGGCCGAGTCGAAGAACAGGAAGAAGCCGGTGAACGGCATGGCCACCCCGGCCACCGCGGCCCACTGCGGGCGGGCGCCGTACACCAGGCACACCCGGTACACGCCGAGCCCGGTGATGATCGCGAAGACCAGCTTCACGATGGTCGCGTACACGGCCAGGTTGGGCACCGAGGGCGCGATCAGATCGATCAGCAGCTGCGGCGGGTTGAACAGTCCCGCTTCCTCATTGGTGTAGTTGCCCGTCATCCACTGGTTCGGAATCAGCAGCGGGAAATGGCCGTCCCGGAAGGCCCGGCCGAAGAACACCCACAGGCCCGTGTACTGGGATTCGGTGTCGTCGGTGAAGAAGTGGCGGGAGTTGGCCAGGATGACAGCCAGATACCCGAGGGTCACCCCGATCGAAGTGACGATGCCCCAGCGGTACACCTCACGCCGAGCCGCCTTATCGTCCTGCCCGGATTCGGCGGCCCCGACCACCTTGGAAACTGAGCTTTCCACCACGAGTTCCAGACCCTACAGGGCGGCAGTGTCGATGGCACTTACGCCGGTCCGTTGCGGGGATGGACATGGGAATGATGACCGGGTGTCGACACTTCGCCCCGAATGCCGCGCCGAGCAGCGTGTTAAAGTTCAGCGCGGCTCGGGCTCCGGTTTCCGGGCTGGAGTTCCGGCGCACACCGTCATCGAAAGTACATTCAGCTGATGCCGATTCCGTCCGCCCGCACCTACGCGAGCGACCCCAGCGTGACCTCCGCCGGCGAGCGCCCGGCGCGGGTGCACGCGGTCTCCGTCGTGGTGCCCGTGTACCGCGGCGAGGAGACGATTGCCGCACTGGTCAGTGAGCTGGACAAGCTCGGGGAGCCGGTCACCACGCCGCAGGGCGCCACCTTCCGGGTCGAGGAGATCGTGCTGGTGCACGATCACGGGCCCGACCGCTCCGACGTGGTGCTGCAGGAGCTCGCCGAAACCTACCCGCAGGTGCGGGTGGTGTGGTTGAGCCGCAATTACGGCCAGGATGCGGCCACCATCGCCGGTATGGCCGCCGCGCAGGGCGACTGGACCGTCACCATGGACGAGGACGGCCAGCACGATCCGGCCTTCATCGCCGACTTCCTGGACGCGGCGCTCGAGCAGCGCGCCGATCTGGTCTACTCCAAGCCGGTCAACACGCGCCCGCACGGCTTCCTGCGGAATGTCACCTCGCGCGGCGCGAAGATCGTGCTGGCGACGGTGTTCGCGTTCCCGGACTCCACCCGCTTCGAGAGCTACCGGCTGATCCGCGGCGATATCGCGCGGCAGCTGGCACAGGTCGCCTCCAATGGCGTGTACCTGGATGTGGCGCTCACCTGGGTGGTGGGCGAGGCGGCGCAGGTGCCGGTGCAGTTGCGCGCGGAGGGCCGCGAGGAGTCCGGTTACAACTACCGGCGGCTGTTCTCGCTGTTCTGGAAGATGGTGCTGTGCAGCGGAACTCGCGGCCTGCGGCTGGTGAGCATGCTGGGTGTGACGCTGGCGCTGGGCGGTCTGGCCATGGCGGGCTGGGTGGTGTACCACCGGCTGACCGACAGCGGCACCGACCCTGAGGGCTGGGCCTCGCTCATGACGGTGCTGCTGCTGTGCTCGGGCGCGGTGCTGTTCTCGCTGGGTTTGATCGCCGAATACCTCGGTGTGGCACTGCATGTGCTGGTCGGCAAGCCGCTGTATCTGACGGTGGATTCGCCGACGCCGCGGCCGCAGCAGTTGCGCGGCGGAATCCGCCACGACGGTGGAAGTCGCCACGACGGCACGACGAATCGGTTCGACGAAGACATCGAGGGGGAGCTCCGCGCGTGAGCAGTGACCGCATCATCTTCAGCCGCCCGTTCCGCGCCGCGCGCGAGCTGCCGAATGTGGAGGCCGTGCTGTCCTCGGACCACAGCCACGGCGACGGTCCCTTCACCGCGACTGCCACCACGAAACTGCGTGACATCACCGGCGCGCCGCACGCGCTGCTCACCACCTCGTGCACGCACGCGCTCGAAATGGCCGGGCTGCTGCTGGAACTCGGGCCCGAGGACGAGGTGATCGTGCCGAGTTTCGCGTTCACCTCCAGCGCGACGGCCATGGCGTTGCGCGGCGCGACCGTGGTGTTCGCCGATATCGACGCCGCCACCGGCAATCTGGATCCGGAGTCGGTGGCCGCGGCGGTCACCCCGCGCACCAAGGCCGTCATGGTCATCCACTACGGCGGCGTGGCCGCCGACATGGAGGGCCTGCAGCGGCTGGCCGACGCGCACGGCTTCGCCATCATCGAGGACAACGCGCACGGCCTGGGCGGCTACTACCGGGGCCGCCCGCTGGGCACCATCGGCACCGTGGGCGCGCTGTCCTTCCACGACACCAAGAACGTGCACTGCGGTGAGGGCGGCGCGGTGCTGCTCACCGACGAAATCCTCATGGCGCGTGCGGAAATCATTCGCGAGAAGGGCACCGACCGGGCCCGCTTCCTGCGCGGCGCGGTGGACAAGTACTCGTGGCAGGACATCGGATCCTCCTACCTGCCCAGCGAATTGAACGCCGCCGTCCTCGACGCCCAGCTCGCGGAGTTCGACACCATCCAGCGCAACCGCCACCGCGTGTGGGACACCTACGCCACCGCGCTCCCGGACTGGGCCGCCCGCAACGACATTCGCCTCATGACGGTGCCGTCGGACCGCGAGCACACCGCGCACCTGTACTACCTGCGCGTCCCCACCGAGCACCGCCGCGACGACCTCATCGCGCATCTGTCCCAGCGCGGCATCGTGGCCCCCTTCCACTACGTCCCCCTGGACTCCTCCCCCGCAGGGCTCAAGCTCGGCCGCACCCCGTTCCCGTGCGTGCGCAGCGCCGAGTTCTCGGCCACCCTGGTGCGGCTTCCGCTGTGGCCGGGCCTGACCGAGGAGCAGCTGACCCGCGTCGTCGACGGCGTCACCAGCTTCACCGTCTAGTAGCCGCGGGCCCGGCGGCATCGCGGATGCCGTTGCCACACAAGGGTCCGCGTCAGGGGCGCGCGGAAATTCGGTTTCGGTAACGGTCGATGTCGGCGTTCAGGCGCGCGAGGGAGTCGGCGAGGGCGGTGACCTCCTCGTCGGTCCAGTCGGCGACGATCTCGTCGAGATGGCGGATGCTCTGTGCGCGTTCGCCGTTCAGGCGGGACGCGCCTTCCGGGGTGAGGCGGAACTTGCGGGCGATGCCGCCGTCGGGGTCGGGGATGCGGTCGGCGAGGCCGGCGCGGAGCAGCGCCGCGGTCTGCCGGTTCAGGGTGGAGACGTCGAGGCCGAGGATTTCGCTGAGCCGGCCGATGGACATCGGGCCGTCGGCTTCGAGCAGGCTCAACAGCAGGTAGGCGCTGCGATCGAGGCTGGTGTCGGTCGCCTTGCGTGCGATGAGGCTGAACCGGCCCATCAGCATGGTCTGGAATTCCAGCAATTCGGTGGGCTTCGGCACGTCCCGTCCTTCCGCGATCCGCATTGACCTGCGGGTTCAACCCCTGTTCACCCACACCTTAGCGTTGTGCATCCACCACTGCATGTGCATCTTGCACTTTATGTGTACAGTGCACATGGTTACGCATCGTGAGGAGATCCCATGACCCAACCCGATTCCGCTACGGCGTCCGGCTCGACGCCGGCGCGCACGGGCGCGGGCCGCACCCTCGCGGTGCTCGCCTACGCCGGTGTCATCGCGTCGCTCATGCAGACGCTGGTGGTGCCGCTGCTGGGTGAGCTACCCCGCATCCTGAATACGTCGGCCTCGAACACCAGCTGGGTCGTCACCATCACGCTGCTCGTCGCGGCCGTCGCCACCCCCGTCGCGGGCCGGCTCGGCGACATGTTCGGCAAGCGGCGCATGATGATCGCCTCCACCATTCCGCTCATCGTCGGGTCGATCGTGTGCGCGGTGTCCGGTTCGCTGGTGCCGATGATCGTCGGCCGCGGCCTGCAGGGGCTCGGCGTGGGCATCATTCCGCTCGCCATCGCCCTGCTGCGCGATGTGATGCCCGCCGAACGGCTCGGCTCGTCGATCGCGCTGATCAGCTCGTCCCTGGGCATCGGCGGCGCGCTGGGCCTGCCGATCGCCTCGGCCGTCACCCAGTACAGCAGCTGGCGTGTGATGTTCTGGGTCGCAGCGGTTCTGGTGGGCATCGCCACCGCGTTGATCGTGACCCTGGTGCCCGAGGGCAGCTCGGAAGGACCGTCGGGACGTTTCGACCTCCCCGGTGCGGTGCTGCTCGGCGCCGGTCTGGTGTCGTTCCTGCTGCCCGTGTCGAAGGGCGCGACCTGGGGCTGGACCAGCGGCACCACGCTGGGCTTGTTCGCTGCGGCGGTCGTCGTCCTGCTCGCCTGGGTCTGGTGGGAGCTGCGCTCGCCCGAGCCGCTGGTGGACCTGCGCACCACCGCGCGTCCGCAGGTGCTGGTCACCAACCTCGCGAGTATCGCGATCGGTGTCGGCATGTACGCACTGCAGTTGAGCATGCCGCAGCTGTTGCAGCTGCCGACGTCGCTCGGTTACGGCCTGGGCCAGTCGATGCTCATGATGGGGCTGTGGATGGCCCCCGGCGGCATCATGATGATGCTCGTCTCACCGGTGGGCGCCCGCCTGTCCGCCGCGCGCGGCCCGAAGATCACCCTGTTCACCGGCGCGTTGACCATGGCGGCCGGGTACGGGGTGGCACAGCTGACGATGGGCTCCACCTGGGGTCTGGAGCTGGTGAACATCATCTGCAGCACGGGTGTGGCGCTCGCGTACGGCGCGATGCCGGCGCTGATCATGAGCGGGGTGCCGCTGTCGGAGACGGCCGCCGCCAACAGCTTCAATACCCTGATGCGCTCGATCGGCACCTCCGTCTCCTCGGCGGTCGTGGGCGCGGTGCTGGCACAGCTGACCATCTCGGTTGGCGGCCATGCCATTCCGACCGAGAACGGCTTCCGCACGGTGTTCCTGATCGGCAGCGCAGCCTGCCTGGTGTCCGCGGTGATCGCACTCGCGATCCCGGTCCGCAAAGCGGTCACCACCGCGGCGGCCGAGCCGCAGAAGGTGCTGGTGGAGAACTGAACCGGAGCGCGAGGAGCACGCCCGATTTTCGAAAGCCCGGTCCACGACCGGGCTTTCGTGCGTGCTGGTTCAGGCGGGCTGGTCGCGCAGTTCCGGGGGCTGCCAGCCGGGCGGGGCGAAGATGTAGCCGAGTTTGTTGCGGTAGCCGTCGGCGGTGCGGACGTCCCGGACGATGTTGCCGTACTCGTGGTATTGCAGCTTCAGGAGGTTGTAGGTGCCGACCGATTTGGTGAGACCGTAGGTGGGGCGGTGCATTTCGGGCTGGAAGGTCCCGAACATGCGGTCCCAGATCATGAGGATGCCCGCGTAGTTCTTGTCGAGGTATTCGGGATCCCTGCCGTGGTGGACACGGTGGTGCGACGGGGTGTTGAAGACGAATTCGATGGGAGCCCAGAGCTTTCCGATGGTCTCGGTGTGGGTGAAGAACTGATAGATCTGGTTGAGGATGAAGGCGATGTAGATCGTCCAGGGAGCGAAGCCCAGCAGCGGCAGGGGCGCCCAGAAGATGACCTCGGACCACGGATTCCACTTCTGCCGCAGGGCGGTTCCGAAGTTGAAGTACTCGCTCGAGTGATGGGCCTGGTGGGCCGCCCAGCCGATACGGACGCGGTGAGAGAAGCGGTGGTTGAGGTAGTAGAGCAGGTCGAGGACCACCATCAGCAGCACCCAGCTCCACCAGGCGCCGGTCGGAAGGTGCCAGGGCGCGAGATAGGTCCACATCAGGACGAACACCACCAGGCTGGCCGTCTTGAACACGAACGACGACACGATCGAGCCCAACCCCATGCTCAGGCTGGTGCGGGTGTCGCGTGCCAGATACCCGGTCGCATCGGCATCCCGCAGCGACGCCATCTCCACTGCGATACACAACAGAAAGACCGGGATCGCATAGAGCAGCGGCGTATTGATCTCATGCCAGACCTGCGAAAGCATCGAACCTCCACGAATTGACCAATCCGTAAGTTACCAATCGGTCAATTCAATTCGCTCCACGCAGGCCACGTACAGGCCATCCTTGGACCCGAAATACCCGTACACCAACGGTTTCGATACCCCGGCCCCCGCCGCCACCACGGCCGGCGACAGCCCCGCGTACCCGACCCGCGCGATCTCCGCCGCTGCCACATCGAGGATCTGCGCCTCCCGCTCGGCTCGCGGCACCCCCTTGGTCCCCGCCGTGCCGACCCGCTTCACGGCTCCGCTCCCACCTCCGACATCCGATCGCATGCTCGAAAATTACCATTCGGTCAATTCGGTGGATCGCAGGCGAAATGCGAACGCGCCCCGGCCCTGCCGTGTCTTCTCCGGTACGACACGGTGGCGGGGGCGCGTTCGAGGCGATCAGCCGAACAGGCGCGCGGCGAGGTCGGGGGTGAGGACCTCGTAGGCCTCGGTGGTGCGGTTGTACCACCAGGTGCGGTCGTCGGGTTCGGCGCGGCCGGCGGCCTGCACCGCCCGCGTCGAGGGACGGTAGGTGGAGCTGCGGGGGATGTCGTCCACGACATAGACGATGTCGGGGCGCTGGTCGGGGGCCAAGGCCCGGACCGCCTCGGTCACATCCTTGGGAGCCAGGCCGAAGCCCGCGCGGATGCTCACCGCGGCGACCGCGAGGATGCGGTCCCCGGCGGGGAGGCCGAAGGCGACCTCCATGTCGACGGCGGTGATGTCGTTCAGCACGTCGACGATCGGCTGGGTGTAGACCGGGCCGCGCGGCGTCGGGATGACGGTGTCGCGGCGGTCCATGAGCCAATAGTCGCCGTCGCTGTCGCGGCGGAAGAGGTTCTCGGTGGGCATCCAGGCGTCGCCGGGGGCGAAGACGCCCCGGAGTCCGCCCGCGGAGAGGTCGACGAGGTCGGAGACGGTGCCGATGAGCAGCCCCACCTCGTTGTCGGCGCAGCGCCGCGCGAAACCGTTGTCGCCGACCAGGATTTCGTCGGTCAACGGGTCGTAGGCGATGAGTTCGACCTTGGCGGTGCCCGGCACCGGACGGCCCTTGGAGCCGATCTTGGCGCCGGAGACGTTGGCCAGCACCACATCTCCCTCGATGGAGGCGTAGAACTCCAGCACCTTGGCGGGCGCGAAGCGCTCCTCGGTGCGCCGCCACAGGCCCGCCGGCATGCCGGAGCCGATGAACAGGCGGATCGGGTGCGCATGCCCGTCGGCGAAGGTGTCGGCGTCGAGGATGTCGCGCAGCATGGTCCAGGTGTAGGTGACCACGGTGACGCCGTAGCGGTGCACCTCCTCGGCGAACCGCGCCGGCTCCAGCGAGCGGGCCAGCGCGATGCGGCTGCCGCCGGCCACCGCGCCACCCAGACTCACCAGCAATCCGGACGAATGGTACAGCGGCGCAAGGCAGTACACGGTGTCGTGTCGGCCCAGGTCCGCCGCCGACGCGGTGCCGAAGGCCGACAGCGCCCAGCGGTGATTGGTGACCTGCTTGACGTCGAACTTGTCGCCTGTGCCGGTGACCAGGATGAAGGCCAGCTCGCGCGCCAGGCCCGGATCCGGCCGGTACCAGGCGGGCAGCTCCACCTGCGCCGGGTCGATCTGTTCCAGGTCGACCACATCGGCGCCCGGCGGAATGTCGAGGACACGGGAATTGCCGCCGCCGAGCACCAGCACCCGGTGACCGGTGGCGGCCGCGCTGGCGAGGTTCTCCGGATCGGCGATGAGCAGCCTGGTCCCGGTCAGGTCCGCGACCTTGGAGAGTTCGCTCCCCGGCGCCAGCAGCACCGCGACCGCGCCCAGCCGCGACAGCGCGGCGATGGAGGCCAGTGCGCTCGGCCGGGTCTCCATGACCACGCCGACCCGGGTGGCCGGCCGCACGCCGACGGAGATCAGCCCGCGCACCACATTGTCGATGCGCTCGTTGACCGCCTCCTGGGTGTGCACGCGGTCGTCGAACACGAACAGATCGCGCTGCGGCGCGCGCCGCGCCTGCTCGGCAACCAAGCGGCCCAGCGAGATTCGGGTGTGCGGCTGGATCATGCCCAGCCGGGTCAGCCGGGGCAGCGCGCGGGCGGCCTCGCTGGTGAGTTCGACCGTACCGCGCAGCGTCTGCCCGGCCACGCCCTCGATGGTCTTGCCGACGCTGGTGCCGGCCTCGGCCAGCGTGCCGAGGGCGTGCACGACCCGGGTGAGCCCGGTGCGCGGGCCATTGCGGACCACCTCGGTGCTCATGCGCTGGACCTGCTCGGGCAGTTCGCCACGGCCGCTGAGGTAGTTGACCCAGTCGCGCACCACGGGCCAGGTCTGCTTGGTGGCGGTAGAGCCCGACACCAGTCCGAAATGCCCGGCCACAATGCAGGTCTCGTACACGTCGGCATTGGGCGCGGCGTGCACGATGCCGCGCACGGCGGCGGGCTGGCCGATGTCGTCGACCTCGCCGACGAAGGCCAGGATCGGGCACTTGATCTCCGCCAGCGAGATGAGCTGATCGCGGATCACGAAGCCGCCCAGCATCATTCGATTGTGCTTGACGAACTGCTGGAGCAGGTCGGTGAGCGCGGGACCGGGGTAGCCGAGCCAGCCGTCGACCTCGAGGAAGCGGCGCTGACGCTCCTTGGGCAGCAGCGCCTCACGATTGTGCAGCTGCCGCAGGAAGTCGATGCGGGCGCGGGCGGTCTTGACCGGGTCCAGGGCCTGGAAGCCCAGGCGCACCATGGAATCGGTGATGGGCAACCGGTTCAGCACGTGATCGGTGAGGAAGTCGGCGGCGTCGGAGACCAGCCCGTGCGGCAGGCCGAAGGGCATGCCCGCGACGGCGTCGACCGGGCTGCCGAAGGTCACGATGGACTCGACGCCCTTGCCGTAGCGGTAGGCCGCGGTCTGGTAGGCGAACATGCCGCCCTGCGAGTACCCCATGAGATGCACCGCGCGGCCGGTGATTTCGGTGACGGTGTCGATAGCGCTCGAGACCGCCAGCACGTGGTCGGCCAGATCCCGGTCCCAGCCGCCCTCTTCGGTGGCCGGTGAGCCGAAATCGACCACCCAGCAATCTATTCCGCCCTGGTGCAGAATGCCGACCGCCCCGTCGGCGGCATTCACGTCCCAGATCTCGGCGGTCACCATAATGGGCGGCACCAGCACCACCACCGGACGCTCCGCCCCGGTGTCGTCGGGGAAATAGTGGCGCAGGCGGTACATCCGCTTCCGCTCCACCACCTCGTACGGCGACGATTCGATGTCGTGAACCAGTCCCCCGAACCGGATCACCTCGAGCCCGTTCTGTGCGGTCGCGACGAGTCGCTCGATCGGACCCACCACGGACCTCGTATTGAATTTCACGGCTTCTCTCCCAGACATTTCCTGGCCTTGACCAGCGTCACCCGCCCCGACGCGTCGCGATGAGCTTGCCATACGTCCACCCTACTGCGCTGGCGCTGTGACCAGCACCATGCGGGCTACGCGTGGCGGAGCGATCCGGGCCCGCGTCAAAGCAAACCGGCCGTTCGGGGTTTACGGGATACAGCAACATTCCAGGCATCATGTTTTGGCATTTCGGCACGTCGCGTGATCCGGGGCTCTACCATCGGAATCGCTGGAATCGCACTGTCGCGCTTGTCATTTCACTCACTTGACTAATTCACGCAGGCCCCGCTCGGGTCTGCTGTTTCGCCGTGGACTCCACCGCCTCCCGTCGCGGTGGCCCTTCGAGGTGAGGACCGCAGCATGACCATCGAAATGCCCCTTCAGACCGAAAACGGCCAGCGCAAGTCCCTCAGTACCGCTGCCGCCCACCAGCTGGCACACACCACCAAATCCGAACCGCAAATGCAGGGCATCAGCTCCCGCTGGCTGACCCGTTCGCTGCCGTGGAGCCAGGTGAAGGGCGGTATCTACCGTGTCAACCGGCGCCTCACGCACACCGTCGGCAACGGCGAGGTGGAGTACGTCATCAATGGCCCGCACGCCCGGGTCATCCCGCTCGAACTGCAGGAGCTGCCGCAGCTGCGCGGCTTCGCGGACGAGGAGATCCTGGCCACCGTGGCCGGCCGCTTCGAACAGCGGGATCTGCCCGCCGGCACCGTGGTCGCCGAGTTCGGCAACCCCATGGACCAGGTGCTGCTGATCGTGCACGGCAAGCTCTCCAAGATCGGCACCGGCGAGTACGGCGAGACCACCAAGCTGGGCATGCTGGGCGGCGGCGACTACTTCGGCGATCAGACCCTCACCGATCCGGACGCCATCTGGCCGGTCACCATCAAGACGGTCACGCCCACCACCATGCTGGTGCTCGCCCGCTCCACCGTGAACCAGCTGACCGAGAACATTCCGGTACTGGCGGAACACCTTTCCGCCGTGGCACACGCCCCGGCGCTGCCACAGAACAAGTACGGCGAGGCCGAGATCGTCATCTCCTCCGGCCACTCCGGGGAGCCCATGCTCGAGGGCACCTACGTCGACTACGACGATCAGCCCCGCGAATACGAACTCAGCCTGGCCCAGTCGGTGCTGCGCGTGCACACCCGTGTCGCCGACCTGTTCAACGACCCGATGGATCAGATCGAACAGCAGCTGCGCCTGACCATCGAGGCCCTCTACGAGCGCCGCGAGTACGACCTGGTCAACAATCCGGACTTCGGCCTGCTCAACAACTGTGACCTGAAACAGCGCATCTACACCGAGTCCGGCGCGCCGACTCCGGACGATATGGACGAGCTGCTCTCCATGCGCCGCAGCACCAAGCTGTTCCTGGCGCACCCCAAGGCGATTGCCGCGTTCGGGCGCGAATGCTCCAAGCGCGGAATCTATCCCGACCCGGTGGAGGTGGACGGCCACCGCGTGCCCGCCTGGCGCGGGGTGCCGATCTTCCCGTGCGGCAAGATCCCGGTCAGCGGCACCCAGACCACGTCGATTCTCGCCATGCGCACCGGCGAGAAGGACCAGGGCGTGATCGGCTTGCACCAGACCGGAATCCCGGACGAGTACGAGCCCAGCCTGAACGTCCGGTTCAAGGGCATCGACGATCAGTCGATCATCTCCTACCTGGTCAGCTGCTACTACTCGGCCGCCGTCCTGGTCCCCGACGCGCTCGGCATTCTCGACAATGTGCTGGTCGCCCGTCAGTCCGACTGAGCGAGGTGTCCCATCATGTCGGTGCTCTCACGCGCCGCGGCCCCGCCTGCCACCCATGAGGTGGCGGCGGCCGTCGCCGCCCTGCTGACCAACCTCGACACCACCGCGCCCCAAACCCTGCTCACGGCAACCGAAGCCCGCTCCGCCCTGGAATCCATTGCCGCCCTCGGTGATGATCCCCGCCTCGGCGCCTCCGACGCCGCCGAGGCGCACTCCCCCCGACGGCTGCTCGGCCCCTCCGGCCTCGGGGCCCCGAGCCTCCGCGTGAACCTACCCACCCCCCAGGTGATCACGGAGCTCGCGGGACAGGCATCGCGTCCGCCGTCGCCTGCCGGCGGCGCGGTGCCGACTCCCGGACCCCCGACCTCTCCACTCGCCCAACCCCTCCGCCCCATCCCCCGCACCCTGGGCTCCGGCCGCCTTCCCTCCCTCCCGGCCGAAACCCATGCCGCGGAACAGAGCTCGCCCGGCCCGACGGCGCGGCGGGTTGCGAACGGCCCCACCGGAATCTCCGCCATGTCGGCCGTGGCATCCGAGGCCGCGAGTTCCACTGGGGCCAAGCGGGTTTCGCATGGCCCGAGTGGCATCGGGACCGGATCGGTGCGGCGGGCGCAGGGGGCGGCTGTTCCGGCGCTCTACTGTCCGCCGCCGGTGCGGGACAATCCGGCGCTGGCGGAGGCGGTGAATTTCGGGATCATCGCCTGGGCCGAGGAGATCGGGCTGTACGAGGGGCGGCTGGATGATCTGCGGAAGGCCGACTTCGGGCGGCTGATCATGCTGGCGCATCCGGATTGCGATGACGCGGATCGCTTGCTGGCGGCGGCCAAGTGCGCGGTGTCGGAGTGGTCGGTGGACGACTACTACTGCGAGGAGGACGCCAGCGATATCGCGCCGGACGGCAGCAGGTCCAGCGCGGAGGCCGAGCTCGGGCCGCGGCTCGAATTGGCCGCCGCCGCCATGGATCCCGTGCACCTGCCACCGCGGTACCAGGTCAAGGTGGAGGAGGCCATGCAGCGCGATCCGATTCTGCGGGCATTCCGGACCTCCTTCGAGCACCTGTCGCGATTCGCCACCCCGACCCAGGTGGCGCGGCTGCGCACCGAGATCGCGGGCTGGTTCATCGCTCTGGGCGCCGAGGCCGGGTGGCGCGCGGCGGGCCGCATGCCACCGGTCTGGGAATACCTGCTGAACCGGCAACCGCACAGCTTCCTGCCCTGTATGGCTCCGATCGACGCGGTCGGCGGCTACGAGGTGCCGGCCGCGGAGTACACCGATCCGCGGGTGCGGCGGGTGGTCACCACCGCCGCGCTGGCCAGCCAGATGGTCAACGACCTCTACTCCATGGCGCGCGAAGACCTCTCCGGCGGACGGGAATTCAACCTCCCCACCGTGCTCGCCGCCGAGGAGCAGTGCTCCCGCCGCCAGGCCGTCCAGCGCACCGCCGAGGTCCACGACGAACTGGTGCACCGCTTCGAGGCCGAGGCGGGTGCCCTCGCCGCCACCGGCTCCCCGGAGCTGCGCCGCTTCCTGACCGGCCTGTGGGCCTGGATGGGCGGCAACCGGGCCTGGCACGCGGACAGCCGCCGCTACAACGAAACCCCGTGATTCACCTCACCCTTCGATGCGCGCAGTACTTCCAGCGTCATATCACCCATTCGAGAGGATGACCTGCCATGACCGCGCTCCACCCCCGGCCGGATGCCGTGCTGAAGACCGAGTACCAGAAGTCGGTCGCGTCCTACTGGAACAACAATCCCAATGACGATCGCGTCAACACCAAGCTCGGCGAGGTGGACGGGCTCTATCACCATCACTACGGCATCGGCGAGCCGGATCTGTCGGTCCTGGAAGGCCCCGAGGAGACCCGGCAGGAACGGATCGTCAAGGAACTGCACCGCCTGGAGACCGCGCAGGCCGACGGCCTGCTCGACCAGCTCGGCGACGTCCGCCCCGGCGACCGGCTCATGGACGGCGGGTCCGGGCGCGGCGGCACCAGCTTCATGGCCAACCAGCGCTTCGGCTGCGAGGTGGACGGCGTCACCATCTCCGAATACCAGGTGGGTTTCGCCAATGAGCAGGCCCGCGAGCGCGGCGTCTCCGACAAGGTGCGCTTCCACTTCAAGAACATGCTCGACACCGGTTTCGACTCCGGCTCCCGGCGCGGCATCTGGACCAATGAAACCACCATGTACGTAGACCTTTTCGAGTTGTTCGCGGAGTTCTCCCGCCTGCTCGAGCCGGGCGGCCGCTACGTCTGCATCACGGGCTGCTCCAATGACGTGTTCGGCGCCCGCTCGGCCTCGGTGAGCTGGATCGACGCGCACTACGGCTGCAATATCCATCCGCGCAGCCGCTACTTCCAGGCGCTGGCCGCCAACGGCCTGGTCCCCATCGCGGTCACCGACCTCACCCCCGCGACCATCCCGTACTGGGAGCTGCGCACCCGGTCCGAACTCGCGACCGGCGTCGAGAAACCCTTCCTGACCTCCTACAAGGAGGGCAGCTTCCAGTACCTGATGATCACCGCCGATAAGGTGGTTAGGTGACCGGCACCCTCGACGCATCCGACACCACCCCGGTGGTGGACCGTGAGACCCTGCTCGTCGAACTGGTCGACGAGCAGGGCCGGGCGCAGGGCTCGCTGTCGGTGGCAGCCGCCCACACCGCGCCCGGGCGGCTGCATCGGGCCTTCTCGGTGCTGCTGTTCGATGCCGCCGGCCGGGTGCTGCTGCAGCAGCGGGCGGGCGTGAAGACGCGCTTCCCGCTGCTGTGGACCAACACCTGCTGCGGGCATCCGGCGCCGGGACAGGCGGTGATGGAGGCGGCCGCCAAACGGCTGCACGAGGAACTCGGTATCAGCGCCGAGCTGTCGGAGGCCGGCACCTTCACCTACCAGGCCACCGATCCGAACACCGGCCGCGTCGAGTTCGAATTCGATCACGTCCTGATCGGCCGGCTGGAGGACACATCGCCGCACCCGAATCCGGACGAGGTCGCCGACACCGCGTGGATCCGGCCGGACACCCTCGCCGAGAACGTGGCGGCGGAACCCGCGCGCTATACCCCGTGGCTGAGCGGAGTGCTGCGGACCATCGCGGCGCACGGCTAACCGGTCGATCGCGGCCAGGGGTCGATTGCCGCCCGCGATCAGGCGAGGGCCGGCTGCTGATCGGCGTCGAGCAACCAGTCGTTCGGCGCGAAGAGCTCGAAATGGACTCGGTCCGAAGGGATTCCGGCGGACATGAGCTCGGCGCGGACGTACTGCAGGAAGCCGGTGCCACCGCACAGGTAGTAGTCCGCGTCCTCGGGCAGATGGACCTTGGTGACGTCCAGCAGCCCGTGGCCGTCGGCCTCGTACCAGGCGCGGAAGTACACGTCCGCCAACCTGTGGGCGAGCTCGTCGACTGTCTCGCGCAGCGGGTGCGCGGTGGTGGAGCGGTCGGCGTGCAGGATGACAGTCCGGCGCGTGGGGGTTTCGGCCGCCAGGTATTCCAGGATTCCCGCCATCGGGGTGACGCCGATGCCCGCGGAGATGAGCACGACCGGCGTGGTGGCCTCGGTGTCGATGGTGAGATCGCCGAAGGGCAGCGTGATTTCGAGGGTGTCGCCCGCGCCGACGGTGTCGTGCAGCCAGTTCGAGACCTCACCGGCCGGCGTGTCCGCGTCGGCGGGCACCTTGCGCACGGTGAAGGCGAGCCGGCCGTCGCCGCCGCGATTGATCAGGCTGTACTGACGCAGCTGGCGGGCGCCGTCGGGCAGTCGCGCGCCGACCGAGATGTACTGCCCCGGAACGAATCCCGGCAGCGGTTCGGACGGATCGGCGGACTCCACCACGAAGGTGGCCGCACCCGACGGGTCGTCGATGCGCTGCGCCACCCGGGTCTCGCGGAACACGTCGCCGGGCGCGACGCCCGCGGCGTCGTAGAGCTCCCGCTCGAAATCGATGAGCGTGGTGGCCATCAGCCAGTACACGCGATCCCAGGCCGCGGCGATCTCCGGGGTCACCACGTCCGCGCCCAGCACCTCGACGATGGCGGCGAACAGATGCTCGTGGACGATGCGGTATTCGGGCTCGGTGACGCCCAGCGAGGCGTGCTTGTGGCCGATACGGGCCAGCAGTTCCTGCGGGTGCGGCAGGCCGGGGTCGACGAGGTGGGTGGCGAACACGGCGATGGAGGCGGCGAGCGCCCTCTGCTGTGCGCCCTGATGCTGGTTGCCGCGGTTGAAGCGATCGCGCAGCAGCTCCGGGTGGGCGGCGAACATCTTGGTGTAGAACAGCGGGGTGATCTGGTCGATGTGCGCGGCCACCAGGGGCAGGGTCGCGCGAATCACCTCGGCGTGCTCGGCCCCAAGACCTTGGGTAGTGGATTCAGCCAGCTCGGGGAATGTGTTCAGCGTGGAATCCGGCGCGAGCCTCATGAGGTCTCCTAGGTGTCGATGAGTGAAGCCGCCGGGAATACCGGCATATACAGCAGCTCCACGGTGCGCTGATCCACCAGATCGGACAGGACGTACCGATCGAGTTCGGCGTAGAAGGCGTTCTGCGCGGTGGCGAGGACACCCCGCAAACGGCACGCATTCGCCAATGGGCACGGATTGTCGCCGCCACACTCGATGACTTCGGTATCACATTCGAGGTGCCGAACAATAGTGCCGATGGTGGTTTTTTTACCCGCCTCGGTCAGGAAGATCCCGCCGCTGCGTCCGCGCTGGGACTCGACATAGCCCAGTTCGGCGAGCCGGGAGACGGCTTTGGCAACGTAGTTTTCGGAAGCATTCACCTGTCGCGCAATGAGTTTGACGGTGACTCTTTCCTCGGCATCACTGCTGACCGCCAGGCGCATGAGCGACCGCAAGCCGAGATCGGTGAACCGGGAGAGCTGCATGGGCCCAACGGTACTTATTCCGATTGGGAAAAGCAGGTTTTCCTGCTGTGCGCTTTAATACGTGAATACGTGCGGAATATGTTACGCCGGACACATTTTCAGAAGACGGTCTATAACTTGTCCAGCAAATCCCTGGCAGCGACCGGCATCGCTGCCAGGGATATCCCCTCAGGCTTCGGCCATGAGCGTCGTGCGTATGGCCAGCGCGTAGTAGATGACCAGCGCCAGACCGCACCCGATGAACCAGCTGTACTGGGCCGCGGTGTGCATGCCGTAGACGTCCTTGGCCAGCACCGGGAACACCGCCGCGATGGCGCCGATCACGGTGGCGATCACCGCGACCGGATTGAACCCGTTGCGGTACCAGTACTTTCCGCGCTCGGCCATGGTGAACAGGTCGTCCACCACGATGGTCCGCTTGCGCACCAGGTAGTAGTCGGCGATGAGCACCCCGAACAGCGGGCCGATGAACGCGCCCAGCACCTCGAGGGTGTAGTGGATGACGTCCGGGTTGTTGTACAGGTTCCACGGCGTGATCAGCACCGACCCGACCGCGGCGATCATCCCGCCCATGCGCCAGCTGATCTTCTGCGGGCTCACGTGCGAGAAGTCGAAGGCCGGGGAGATGAAGTTGGCGACGATATTGATGCCGACGGTGGCGATGGTGAAGGTCAGCGCGCCCAGCACGATGGCGAAGGTGGAGTCGATGCGCGAGACGGTCTCGACCGGATCGGTGATGAGCTCGCCGTACACCGGGATGGTCAGCGACGCGGTGACCACCACGAGCAGCGAGAACGCCAGGAAGTTGACCGGCAGGCCGAGCAGGTTGCCGCGCTTCACCGCCGCCATGGACTTGCTGTAGCGGGAGAAGTCACCGAAGTTCAGCATCGGCCCGCAGAAGTAGGACACCACCAGCGCGATCGCGCCCAGGACCACGGGCAGCGCGTCCCAGCCGTGGTACTTCACCGCGCCCAGCTGCAGGTCGATGGCGCTCCAGCCGGCCTTGTAGATCAGGTAGCCGCACAGGAGGAACATGACGACATACACGGCGGGACCGCAGAAGTCGATGAATTTGCGGATGGACTCCATGCCCTGCCAGAACACGGCCGCCTGCACCACCCACAGCACCAGGTAGGCGCACCAGCCCAGCAGCGACAGGCCGAGGAAACCGTAGTCGCCGGACTTCGCGTACGGCGCCAGGCTCGGGAAGAGCTTGACCGCCACCACGATCAGCGCCGCCGAGGCCAGGTAGGTCTGAATCCCGTACCAGGCCACCGCGATCAGGCCGCGGATGATGGCCGGGATGTTCGCGCCCTTCACGCCGAAGGCGCTGCGGCACATGACCGGATACGGCACGCCCGCCCGCTGGCTGGGCGCGGCCACCAGATTGCACAGGAAATATACGATCGTGATGCCGATGAGCAGTGCGGCCAGCACCTGCCAGCCGGCCAGGCCGAGGGCGAAAAGGCTGCCCGCCGTGACGTATCCGCCGACGCTGTGCACATCCGACATCCAGAAGGCGAAGATGTGGTACGAGCCCCAGGTCTGTTTCTTCAGGGGGGCGAGATCGTCATTGGTGAGCCTGGGGTCGTAGTCTGGAGCGGGTGTCGCCGCGGCGGGCTCCGCGCCCGCCGACGCGGGGGTGACGATGTCGGTCATGGGGTGTATCCGATCCGAAAGCCGATGATGGTGGGCTCAAGGTAGGAACGAGCCGTTCCCCGTGGATTGCTTTTCGGTTTCCGGGTTATTGCGTGATCCATATATCTTTCGCGAACGACAGGCGCGTGAATACCTGGCAACATGGCCCGCATGGAGCTCATGGCGCGGATCGAAGCGGCGGCGACCCTGCTGACACCGGTGATCCGGCGGACTCCCGTGGTGGCCTCGCGGGTGCTGTCGGAGCGCATCGGGCACGAGGTCTGGCTGAAGTGCGAGAACCTGCAGCGCACGGGATCGTTCAAGCCGCGCGGCGCCTACAACCGGATCGCCAATCTGTCCGCGGCCGAGCGGGCGCACGGGGTGGTGGCGGCCAGCGCGGGCAATCACGCGCAGGGGGTGGCGTGGGCGGCGACCTCGCTCGGGATCGACGCCACGGTGTTCATGCCGGTGGGTGCGGCGCTGCCGAAACTGGTGGCCACCAGGGCCTACGGCGCGACCGTGCACCAGGTGGGCGACACCATCGACCAATCCCTCGCCGCCGCACGGGATTTCGCGGAACGCACGGGGGCGACGCTGGTGCATCCGTTCGATCACATCGACATCGTGGCCGGGCAGGCGACGGTCGGGCTCGAAATCCTCGACCAGCTCCCGGATGTCGGCACGGTGCTGGTGCCGACGGGCGGCGGGGGCCTGCTCGCGGGGGTGGCCGCGGCGGTGCAGCGGCTGAAGCCGCACGTCCGGGTGATCGGTGTGCAGGCCGCCGAGGCCGCCGCCTGGCCCGCCTCGCTCGCGGCCGGGAAGCCGGTGGCGCTGGAACAGATGTCCACCATGGCCGACGGCATCGCGGTGGGCCGGCCCGGAGAGGTGCCGTTCGAGCACATCGTGGACAGCGCGCCCACCATCGTCACCGTCGACGAGGACGCGCTGTCCAAGGCGCTGCTGCTGTGCATGGAGCGGGCCAAGCTGATCGTCGAACCCGCGGGCGCGGCGGGCGTCGCGGCGCTGATGGCCTGCAGCCCAGCCGAACTCGCGCTGGAGGGCCCGGTCTGCGCCGTCCTCTCCGGCGGCAATATCGACCCGCTGCTGCTGACCCGCGTCATCGGCCACGGCCTCAGCGCCGCCGGCCGCTACCTCGCCGCCCGCGTCACCATCTCCGACCGTCCCGGCAGTCTGTCCCGCCTGCTCGCCGAGCTCGGCCGCACCGGCGCCAGCGTCCTGGACGTGGTCCACTCCCGCACCGGCGCCTGGCTCGCCATCGACGAGGTCGAGGTGCTGCTCACCCTCGAAACCCGCGGCCCCGCCCACCGCGACGAGATGCTCACCACCCTCGCGGACGCCGGATACCTGGTGCGCGTGCAGGATTGACGACAGCGGAAGCCGTCATAGTCAGTGCGCCCCACCGAGTTCCAGCGCCAGCACCCCCGCGATCACCAGCACGATCCCCCCGATCTGCACCGCCGTGATCCCCTCGTCCAGGAACAACGCTCCGATGGTCGCCACCGCCACCACCCCCACCGCCGACCAGATCCCATACGCCACCCCGATGGCCATCCCCCGCTTCAAAGCCTGCGACAGAAAATAGAACGCCGCCCCGTACCCGATCACCACGATGATCGAAGGAACCAGCCTGGTGAATCCCTCCGAGATCTTGAGCGAAACAGTCGCCGTCACCTCACACGCAATAGCCAACGCCAGCAACAACAAAGTCATACCCGCACAGTAACCACCCTTCTCCCCGCGCCCGGCAACCGATGAAACTCGACGCTCAGCCGCAACTCCGGCGCCTCGGCCAACCGCTCGAGCATCGGAATCGCCGACATGGTGCCCCCGGCCTCGAACCTCGCCGGCCGCAGGTTGCTTCAGCCCGGCCCGATCCACGAGTTCGGACTGAGTAAGTCCGATGCCCGTCGGTTCACCGGGTGGGTTTCTGTCCCTCCACGCTCAGCGGGCGAAGTGCCCGGTTACGTCCTCGTCCGAGGCGGCGGAGCAGAGTACGCGCTGCCGAACTGTTAGAGGTGCACGAGTGCGGTCATGGGGGATACACCCAGGGTGGTGAGCATGGCGGCGCCCTCGGTGGCGTCCGCGCCACCGGCCAGGATCCGGGTTCGGGCCGACTGATAGACGCAGCCCGCGGACTCGAAAGTTGTTGCGGCGGACAGCAATCGGTCGCGGTCCTTGGCCAGTAGGGCTTCGGCGCGGTCGATGATGGCCGTGGCCACCGGGTTTCCGGTGACCTCGGTGCGCGCCTGCGCGAGATCGCCTGATGTGGTGGTGTTCCCGGTCAGGGCGGCGGCTTCGGCGTGCAGGGCCAGGTACCAGGGCAGCCACGCGCCGGTCACCCGGGTGCGCGCCACGGCCGGGGTCAGTTCGGTGCGTTCCAGCGCGTCCTCCGGCTGGCCGTGGTGCAGCATGAGCAGCGCGTCGAAAACGGCCTGGTAACCATCGGCATCCGTGGCCGGGGTGCCGAGTTGCTGGAGTACGCCGGTCCATTCGCGTTCGGCGTCGTAGTCGTCGCGCAGGCCGTGGATCATGCGCACCCCGGCCACGGCCGCGCCGAGCGCGGAGCGGGCCGGGCGCTCCTCGCGATGCCAGGCCTCGAGGAAGCGCGCGCTGTGCGCGAGGACGTCTTCGACATTGCCCGCCAACGCATCCGCCACCAGCAGGCGGCTGGTCGCGGTATGCCCGACCTCGGCCAGCATCGGATGCTCGGCGAGCTGCCGTCCCCAGCGGCGCGCTCCGGCCAGATCGCCCGCCCCGAGACCGAATTCGGTGGCCTGGCCGAGAGCGTCGATCAGTTCGTGGGTGCCGACCGGGTTGTCCGGTGTGGTCGAGAGCAGCCGGATACGCCGCCGTGCGGTGGCCGCGGCGGCGCGCAATGCGCCGGCTCGGCTCTGAGCGGCGGCGAGAGCATCGAGGGCGGCGGATTCGGCGAACGGGTCACGGGTGGCGTGCGTAAGCTCGACAGCTCGCTCCGCACTCGAAACCACCTCCGGCGCAGGAACATCGGTAACGCCCTGCGGCGCACCGAAGGGATTGGCGAGAACGACGGCCTCGGCCAGTGCGATGGCAGCCCGAGCAGCCTCCGCCCGAGCCGGATCGACCGTGACAGCCCCGGCCCGGGCGATATCGGTCGGAGCAGCGGAAGCCGGCGCGGTATCTGTCCCCGCCGCAACATCCGACGCGATACCGGCCGGAGCGGCGGACGTTGGTGCGGCGGCGAGGCGGCGCGCCTCGGCGATGAGTGCGACCAGGTCTTCGCGGGCCGGGATGCGCTCGAACTTGCCCCAGAATCGATAGGCGGATGCCGCCGCGGTCGCCAGGTCGATGGACGCGGCGGCGGAATCGCCGGCGCGCTGGGCGAATTCGGCGGCGGCGCGGTACAGGCGGTACATGTCGTCGCCGTTGCCCTGGCAACCGGCCGCGGCCGCGGCGTGCCGCAGCAATTCCGCGGCGGCGGCCGGGTCGTCGGCGAGGTGGGCGGCCTGCTCGTAGCGCCATCGGGATTCGCCGGTGAGGTGCCGGGTGAACATCAGGGGAGCCAGCAGCCGCGCCAGGCCGTAGGCGTCGCTTCGACGGTCGGGGCGTTCGCAAGCCCAGCCGAGTGCCGCGCGGAAATCGTCTGCGGCGGTATCGAATCGGGCCCGCCAGTCGGCTCGCACCACCGAGAGGTCGCCCGCCTCGGCCAGGCACCAGCGCAGATGCCTGGCGCGGGCGTCGGTCACCTCACCCGCCGCCTCGAGTTGTTCGAGACCGTACTGCCGGATGGTCTCCAGCGCGCGGAATTGGGTACCGGTCGGCATATCGGTCACCACGAGCAGGCTCTGTTCGACCAGTCGCGCCAATCCGGCTGCCACCGCGCCCTTGTCGAGGCCCGCCGCGCCGGCCGCCGCCTCGACCGGGAACGAGGTCATGAACACCGAGACCCGCCGCAGCAGCATCCGATCCTCGGGCTCGAGCAGGGCGTGGCTCCAGTCGAGGGCCGCGCGCACCGAGCGGTGCCGGTCGTCGGCGCGGGCGCCGCCGGAGAGCATGCGCAGCTGATCGTCCAAACCGGCGGCGAGACCGTCCAATCCGAGCGTGGTCCAGCGGGCGGCCGCCAGTTCGATGGCCAGCGCCACGCCGTCGAGGCGTTCACAGAAGGTCGCGACCTGGTCGCGCATGGCGTGGTTGGGCGGCCAGCCGCCCGCCGCCGCGCGGTCCATGAACAGGGCGACCGCGTCCGAATCACCGTCCCCGGCAAGCGACATCGGCGGCACGGAGTACACGCGCTCGAACGGCACCATCAGCCGGGCGCGGCTGGTGGCCAGCACGCTCATACCCGGGCACGCCGCCAGCAACTGCTCCACGAAGGGGGCGACGCCGTCCCGCACGTGTTCGCAATTGTCCAGCACCAGCAGCGCGTTCCGGTCGGCGAGCGCGGCCAGCACGGCGCGGTCGAAGCCGCGGCCGGGCTGCTCACCGATGCCCAGCGCCATGGCGACGGTGCCCGCGACCACACACATATCCGGGCTGGTGATCGGCACCAGATCGACGAACCACACGCCGTCGGCGAAGTCGGCGGCCGCGTCCGCCACCACCGCCAGGGCGAGCCGGGTCTTGCCGACGCCGCCGGGTCCGACCGCGGTCACCTGCCGCTGCGTCTTGATGAGTTCCGTGAGCTCCGCCCGCTCCCGCGTGCGACCGATGAACGAGGTCAACGGTTTCGGCAGCGCCGGCGCGGGTCGCGGGCTCGCGGCGCGGGTCGCGGCGGCGTGCAGGGCCAGCGCCCGCCGGTCGGGCATATCCAGTTTCCGCAGCAGCGAGGACACGTGGCTCTCCACCGTGCGCACCGAGATGAACAGTCGCGCACCGATCTCGGCATTACTGAGGTGCTCGCCCACCAGGGTCAGCACTTCCGCCTCGCGAGTGGAGATTTCCGACGTCACAGCCATGAATTCAGTCTGCCGCATGGTCGCCGGAAGACGGTACCGATGGGTTCGGTGTGGCTCTCCGTGGTGGATTCCGTGGTCACCACGGATGTGACCGAGGGGCCCCGGGAGCGAAGCTGAATGCACACCGGGTTCGCAGGAGCCAACCGGATCACAGGGTCGCTTCGGACCCTCACTCACCAGGAGAAATCATGACCACGCTGGGCATCAGGACCGTGCTGCACCCTGTCTCCGACCTCGCCGCCGCCAAGACCGTCTACACCGCGCTGCTGGGCATCGAGCCCCAGACCGACTCGCCCTACTACATCGGTTTCGAGTCCGAGGGCCAGCACATCGGCCTGGTCCCCGCGAGCAGCCCACAGAGCCCGGCCGCCCCCGTCTCCTACTGGCACGTCGGCGATATCGCGGCCAAGGTCGCCGAGCTCACCGCAGCCGGCGCGACCGTCCAGCAACCCGCGCGCGAGGTGGGCGGCGGCCGCCTGGTCGCCACCCTCACCGATGCCGACGGCAATGTCCTGGGCCTCATCCAGGACCGCTGACCGCTCCACCGCCCAGCCTTCTCCCCCACTCCCGCAAAGGAATCCAGCCATGACCACCGGAACCACCACCAAGAAGACCACCGCTGAGAAGACCACCGTCGGCTTCAGCGCCGCAGAGCGCGCCGCCATGAAAGACCATGCCGCGGAACTGAAGACCGCCGCCCGCCGCAACTCCCGCTCCGCCAAGGCCGACGGCGAACAGGACGTCCTGGCCAAGATCGCCGAAATGACCGGCACCGACCGCGAGATCGCCGAACGCCTCCACGCCCTCGTCAAATCCGTGGCCCCCGAACTCACCTGCAAGACCTGGTACGGCATGCCCTCCTACATGCGCGACGGCAAGATCGTCTGCTTCTTCCAGACCGCCGCCAAGTTCAAGACCCGCTACGCCACCCTCGGCTTCAACGACATCGCCAACCTCGACGACGGCGACCTGTGGGCCGTCAACTACGCACTGAAGGCCATGACCCCCGCGGTCGAAGCCCGCATTACCGACCTCCTGAAGCAGGCCCTGAGTTAGTGCCGGCTCCAGCAAGGGTTGATCGTGTAACCCGCCACCCGCGGTGGCGGGTTACACCATCGGCCATCGACCTGGTAATGCCGCGTCAGGCAACGCGGGTAGGTAGATCCGTTGGCAAGCAATAGGATTGGAAAGAGAGCGCCTCTCCGCGTTCGCTGAAATTCTGCTGAATTACCTTGCCATACTGGACATTTCGGGTTCCAGCGCCTCGCCGACAGCGGTAGAATTAGCACATGAATTCGAAGGAGACAACACTCGACACCTGCGGCATCGCCGAATTGGCGACCGCGGTCGAGACCTTGTCGAATTCGATCCTCCACGGCAACCTGGATCAATTCACGGACAGTGAAGTCGTGGAATTGATGCGCAAGCTGGAGACCTGCAAACGGCAACTGTCCGCGCTGGATTCGCGATTGGTCATCGAAACCTCCGACCGTTCGCTGCCGCAGCAGAATGGGGACAAGGATCTGGTGCCGTTCCTGCGTCACACCCTCGGTTTGTCGCGCTACGACGCCTCGATGCGGGTGAAGATCGCCGGTGCGTGCGGAGAGTTCTTCGACCGCACCGGCCAACGGTGCACAGCGACGCTGCCCGCGACCGCCAAAGCCTTTGAGACCGCGGCCATCTCCCGCGACCACGTGCGCGGCATCGTCGAGATCATGACGCACCTGCCCTCCGATATCCCTACGCAAGCGCGGGCCGAGGCCGAGAAACTGCTGGTTGCGTTCTGCCACACCGGATCCCCCGACGACCTGCCCAAGATCGGCCGCGAAATCCTCGCCCGCCTCGACCCCAACGGGACCGTGATCTCGGATACCGACCGGCATCGCCGTCGCGGCATCGCAATCG
The DNA here is from genome assembly GCF_042754245.1 of Nocardia sp. NPDC059228. Classification (NCBI taxonomy): domain Bacteria; kingdom Bacillati; phylum Actinomycetota; class Actinomycetes; order Mycobacteriales; family Nocardiaceae; genus Nocardia; species Nocardia sp. NPDC059228. The sequence continues at coordinate 48,992 of NZ_JBHZAL010000034.1, forward strand.
GCCGCCCCGGCGTGGACGGCATGTCGAAGATCGAAGGCTGGCTCACCCCCGGACTGCGCACGTCGCTGGACGCGATCCTCGCCAAGCTCGCACGGCCGGGCATGTGCAACATCGACGACACCGAAATCCTCACCGCCACAGCGCGAATTGATTCCAAGACCCTCGAAGCAGCCGCACGCCGTGACCGTCGCGATGCCGCACAGCGCACCCACGACGCGCTGTACGCGCTGCTGCAGCCGGACATCAACATTGGCCAGGCCGGCGTCTACGCCACCAAGCCCCGTGCCAGCGCGGCCGAACTCGATGTCAATCCCGCCACGCCCGGCATCTCCCCCACCGAACTCGCCGTCAACACCGCCACGCCCGGCGTCTCCCCCACCGAACTCGCCGTCAACACAGTCAAGCTCGGCATCAGCGCTGCCGAGCTCGGCTCCCACCGAGGCATGCGCGTGCAGCCGGTGCTGACAATGAGCCTGGCCGATGTGGAGCGCGGCGCGGGTATGGCGACCACCAGCACCGGCGGCCACGTAACCATCCACGAGGCCCTCGTGCTGGCTCAGGGCACCCGCCCGGTGCTCGCGGTATTGGACGCCAACGGGATTCCGCTCTACCTGGGCCGCTGCAAGCGCCTCGCGACCTCCGGTCAGCGCCTCGCCCTCATTGCCCGGGACAAGGGCTGCACCCGCCCAGGCTGCGATGCACCAGCGAGTATGTGCGCCGCCCACCACGTCACCGACTGGGCCGCCGGCGGACCCACCGACCTGAACAATCTGACATTGGCGTGCGATCACTGCCACGCACTCGTCAACAACAGCCCGGACGGGTGGAAAACGATTGTGATGGGCCAGGATTCACCACACCCCGGACGGTGCGCATGGATCGCACCCAAGCACATCGACCCCACCCGAACCCCACAGGTCAACGAGCGTCATCACGTGGCGGAGCGGCTGGCCGCCAGGATCGAATCCAGTTGCCGTGAGTGGAGTTCGCGGGTGGCGTGAGCCCCGAGGCCGGTGTCCCACATGTGTGCGCAGGAACGACGAGGTGTAGTTGCGTCGCCCGCCCTACCGCACTGGAGCTGACACCCAACCGGGTGCCACACCTCACCTTCCCGCCCACCGACCACCTTTACCGACAACTCGAGACCGCCAGGGATCTCCCCAGCACATGGATCTTTGACAACTACACAGAGACGATGAACGGCCGGGCCGTAATGGGGCTGGTAGGTGAGGGGGCCTCGCAAGCTCGGCCACCCTCTCTCCCTCCTCCAGGCATCTTTTGTCTCTTCAGTCTTTTGGCTCTATCGTCTTACTGTGATCTTCTTCGATGGAAAGGGCGCCAAGCGCCCCTGCCGGTGATCCCCGGCCAGTGGTCGGCTCCCGAGTTCTCGGATGACCGAACCACTTTTCTCGCTCACGCTCTCAGCCTCACCGCATTGCATGGCCCCGGCCCGTGGCCGGACGGTGGCGCTCCACTCCCGGACGAGCAATCCACCGACTCTCGATTGCTGAGTTCGACCGTCCTCGACGGGATTCGAACCCATCATCTAGCGGCGTCCGACGAATCCCCACCCATCACCACGCTGATCGACGCGGTCGCGGCCGCCCTCTCGGCACCCGACGCCGAAACCTTGACTGCCCTGCACGATCGGCTCGCGGAGTACCGCGCCCTTGACGTTGCCGACGACCTGATCAAAGAGCTGCGCGCACTCGATCATCGCGCCGAGGATCTGCGCGCCTTGGCACGGTGGCTGGCCGAACACGGCACTCGCCGCAATGCCGTGGCGCTCGGCATCGTCATGCTGGGCGTGGCAGGTGACGCACGCGATCAGGAATTACTGCTACTACTGGGCGCGCTGGAAGACCTGACCCTGTATGCCATTGTCGCCCTGGCCAACTCCCAACCCGATCGAGAGCAGGCAATCCATCGCCTTGCCCAGCGTGTCGACGGCTGGGGTCGCATCCACGCCGTCGAGCGCTTGCGGGGAACCCAGGACCCCGGCATCAAGTCCTGGCTGCTGCGCGGCGGCTTCCGCAATCGGATCCTGAACGAATACCTCGCCCATCTCGCCGCTACCACAGGTGATCTCTACACCGCGCTGCTCGCACCGGAGGTCGACGACGAACTCCTTCACGGAGCCGCGGGAATCCTCGACGCCCTCGTGGCTTTGCCCGGACCGTGCTCGGACATCCGGCACTACGCGGACGCGCTCCCCTGCCTCGCTCGATTCGGCGAGCTGATCGCCTCCGCACCCCCGAATCTCACCCTCATCGATACCGCCGGGAGGTTGGAGAAACTGCTGAAAGAGCCTCCGCCCGACCACGATTGGCCAGAGGCGGACATCTCACGCCTGCTCGGTCAATACTCCGCGTTGCTGGCCCGCCCCGACTGGTCACGACATGTCCGGTCGGCACTGGATCAACCCACTGGCGAATCCAACTTCCGCCTGGCGCTCATGTGCTCCGAGGCGGTCGGAATCGACGCGTATCCGCATGTCGTGTCCCGTCTCCGACGACCGCCGCACGATCAGTATGTCTGGTACTGGGCAGCCACCCACACCCCCGAACCCGAATACACCGCCCTCCTGCGACTGGCCGGCCAGGTGCTGCCATTGGACGAGATTGCGGTGGGCCCGGATCCCGAGAGGATTATCGGGAGCTCCGACGGGGAAGGTGCCCTCGACCTCGTCCTGAGCTACATCGGTGATGCCGGCGTGGCAGAGGCCGACGTCCTGCCATTGATTCGGACCGCGCTGCGCGGGCAAGGTTCGCGACTGCGCCGCATCGGTTTACACGTGTTGAACAGGCTGTACGGTCAGGATCTTCCCACCGGCCCCCGCGCGTGGGTGAGCGACGCCGCCGCGATCGAACCCTACGACGAGCTGCGCGCGAACTTCGCTGACCTGCTGGAACGAACCAAGCCTGCTGACGAGAAATAAATGGGATGCGGCGGATGCGCGCTCGCGGTTACAGTGCCCGGCATGTGGCTGTTCCTGTTCTCCTGAGCGCGCTTCGCCCTTGACGCCCGGCGGTCTGCCGATTTGACCGTGCCCGTGGCATTCCCGATTCCGACCGGCGATCGAACCCGGTCCGTCGGTCACGCATACCCATAGGAGGACTCATGCCCGAGCGCTTTCCGCTGCCCGAAATCCCTGCCGAGGACCCCGCCGAACGCCCGTCGTCGCGGCGCGAACGGCGCGGGAAGGGCGACAAGAAGCAGCAGACCACCGCGAACGGCAAGGTGCACGACGCCGGCCGTGCCGCGGTGCCCGCCGCGAAACACATGAATTATCGACGCGGATGACGACAGCGGCCCGTTGGGTTCCAGGTCGGAAATCCAACGGGCCGTTACCGTTTCGAGTATCAGCTGAGCCAGGCGCGCTGGGTGGCGGCGGTGCCGCGCACCTCCTCGAGCTGCTTGGCGACCTGGGTGCCGGCCGTGCCGCCGCGGGCATTGCGGGAGGCGATGGAGCCTTCGACGGTGAGGACCTCACGGACCCCGGGGGTCAGGGCGGGGTCGACGGCGGCGAACTCCGCGTCGGTGAGCTCGTCCAGGCCGACGCCGCGGGACTCGGCGACGCGCACACAACCGCCCGCGGCCTCGTGCGCGACGCGGAACGGAACACCCTGGCGGACAAGCCATTCGGCGATATCGGTGGCGAGGGTGAAGCCGGCGGGGGCGAGCTCGGCCATGCGGTCGGTGTGGAAGGTCAAGGTGGAGACCAGGCCCGCGATCGCGGGCAGCAGCAGTTCGAGCTGGGCGACCGAGTCGAAGACCGGCTCCTTGTCCTCCTGCAGGTCACGGTTGTAGGCCAGCGGCTGAGCCTTCAGGGTCGCGAGCAGGCCGGTGACATTGCCGATGAGGCGGCCCGCCTTGCCGCGGGTGAGCTCGGAGACGTCCGGGTTCTTCTTCTGCGGCATGATCGAGGAGCCGGTGGACCAGGCGTCGGCCAGGGTGATGTAGCCGAATTCCGGTGTGCTCCAGATGATCACCTCTTCGGCCATGCGGCTCAGGTCGACGGCGATCATGGCCAGCACGAACGCGGCCTCGGCGGCGAAGTCTCGCGAGGAGGTGGCGTCGATGGAGTTCGCGGCGGAGGAGTCGAAATTCAGTTCGGCGGCAATGGCTTCCGGATCCAGGCCCAGTGAGGAGCCCGCCAGTGCGCCGGAACCGTACGGCGACACCGCGGCCCGCTTGTCGAAGTCGCGGATCCGGTCGATGTCGCGCAGCAGCGGGTGGGCGTGCGCGAGCAGGTGGTGGGCCAGCAGCACCGGCTGGGCAGCCTGCAGGTGGGTCTTGCCCGGCATCACCGCGTCCGGGTGCGCGGCGGCCTGCTCGACCAGGGCGTCCACCACGTCCAGCACGCCGGAGGCGATGCGCCGCACCGCATCCCGCAGCCACATGCGGAACAGCGTGGCCACCTGGTCGTTGCGGGAGCGGCCCGCGCGCAGCCGGCCACCCAGCTCGGTGCCGACCCGGTCGATGAGCCCGCGCTCCAGCGCGCCGTGCACGTCCTCATCGGATTCGAGGGGGCCGAACGCGCCCGATTCGACGTCCGCCGCAAGCTGATCCAGGCCCGCGAGCATGCCCGCCAGGTCGGTCTCCGACAGCAGCCCGGCCTTGTGCAGCACGCGTGCGTGAGCCTTGGAGGCGCGAATGTCGTACGGCGCGAGCGCCCAGTCGAAGTGGGTCGACTTGCTCAGCGCCGCCATCGCCGCGGCCGGGCCGGACGCGAAGCGTCCACCCCACAGCGCGCCTTCATTGGTGCTGCCGCCCTGGGTCATAGCGTGTCGTCTCCTCGCGGTTTCGTCGCGGTCATCAGAATGTGTTGGGTCATAGCGGCCCGGACCGCCTCGGGAACGGCCCGGCCGCGGTCCTCGAGCAGGGCGACCGGGTCGCCCTCGGTGACCAGCCAGCGGTGCATGGCGAACCAGCTGCGGGGGTCCTCGCGGCCCTCCCACGGGTAGAACAGGTCTTCCAGGTCCAGCTTCAGCCCGGCGTCCGCCATCACCTTGCGGCGCCGCTCCCGGAACTCGTCGTCCAGATCACCGGACCCGGTGCCGAGGTTGATCGCCATCCGGCTGCCCGGCGCGCTGAGCTCCACCACGCGCTCGAGCAGTTGAGTCTGGGCGTGACCCGGCAGGTAACGCAGCAGCCCCTCGGCCAGCCAGGCGGTCGGCCGATCCGGTTCGAACCCCTTGTCCAGCAGGGCTTTCGGCCAGTCCTGCCGCAGATCGACCGGCACCTCACGGCGATCGGCCACCGGCTCGCCATCGGCGAGCGCCCGGGCCTTGAACGCCAGCACCTTCGGCTGATCGAGCTCGAAAATCCGGGTGTCCGAAGGCCATTCGAGCCGGTACGCCCGCGCGTCCAGGCCGGCGGCCAGGATCACGATCTGCCTGATCCCGGCCCGCGCGGCCGCGGCGAAATACTCGTCGAAGTAGACGGTGCGGGCCACCAGGACATTGCCCAGCGACCAGGCCTGGTAGTCGCCGTCGCTGATGCTCCGGCGGCTCAGCGCCCCGGACATCATGGCGTTCCAGCCCTCGGACCCGACCGCGGCCACCAGCGTCGCCGCGTACGGGTCGTGGAACAGGGCGTCCTCGCGGCTGGTCTCGTAGGCGCGAATGGCCGCCACGCCGATGGCGGTCGCGCCCACGCTCTCCGTGATGTCCCAACTGTCGTCATCGGTTCGCATGGGCGCGTCTCCTTCGGCCGGCGCTCGAGTGAAATCAGCTCCGGTCGCAGGCTACTACTTGCTGTTGAGATCCCGCCGCGCCGCGACCTTGGAGGACAGGCCGTGGATCTGGACGAAGCCCTTGGCCAGCGACTGGTCGAAGGTGTCGCCCTCGTCGTAGGTGGCGAGGTTGAAGTCGTAGAGCGACTCGTCGGAGCGACGGCCGTTGACCACGACGCTGCCGCCGTGCAGGACCATCCGGACATCACCGGACACGTGCTGCTGGGTCTCGGCGACGAAGGCGTCCAGGGCGCGCTTCAGCGGCGAGTACCACAGGCCGTCGTACACCAGCTCGCCCCAGCGCTGCTCGACCTGCCGCTTGTAGCGGCCCAGCTCGCGCTCGATGGTGACCGCTTCCATCTCCTGGTGCGCGGTGATCAGCGCGATGGCGCCGGGGGCCTCGTAGATCTCGCGGCTCTTGATGCCGACGAGCCGGTCCTCGACCATGTCGAGGCGGCCCACACCCTGGCGGCCGGCCCGCTTGTTCAGCTCGGTGATGGCCTCGAGCATGGTGACCGGGCGGCCGTCGATGGCGACCGGCACACCCTTGTCGAAGGTGACGATGAGCTCGTCGGGCGCCTCGAAGTTGACGGTCGGGTCGACGGTGTAGTCGTAGACGTCCTTGGTCGGGGCGTTCCACAGGTCCTCGAGGAAGCCGGTCTCGACCGCGCGGCCCCACAGGTTCTGGTCGATGGAGAACGGCGACTTCTTGGACACGTTGATGGGCAGCTTGTTCTCGCCGGCGAACTCGATGGCCTTCTCACGGGTCCAGGCGTAGTCGCGGACCGGGGCGATGACCTTCAGGTCGGGCGCGAGCGCGCCGATGCCGACCTCGAAGCGGACCTGGTCGTTGCCCTTGCCGGTGCAGCCGTGCGAGACGGTGTCGGCGCCGTGGTACTCGGCGGCCTCGACCAGGTGCTTGACGATCAGCGGCCGGGAGATGGCCGAGACCAGCGGGTAGCGGCCCATGTAGAGGGCGTTGGCCTGGATGGTCGGCAGGCAGTACTCGTTGGCGAACTCATCGCGGGCGTCCACGACGATGGACTCCACGGCGCCGCAGTCCAGCGCGCGCTGGCGCACGTCGTTCATGTCCTCGCCACCCTGGCCGAGGTCGATGGCGACGGCGACGACCTCCGCGCCGGTCTCCTTACCGATCCAGCTGATGGCGACTGAGGTGTCCAGCCCGCCGGAGTAGGCGAGTACGACGCGCTTGGTCATAGTCCGTGTGCTCCTCGATTGTTCGTATAGGCCCTCGACCGGTGTGCTGCCCCGCGGTCCCGTCCCGGTCCCTCTGGCGCGCTCCGTCGTCCTGCAAATGATTATGCATGATGATGCAATCCCATTCATAACCGGGGTCCTCGCCTGCATGGATCCGGCCGCCGGTGACCATCACATCCTTGCACCGGAACCCGGCGAGGAATACAGTACGGACGTACGGTTTGGGAAATTCGACGTTCATACGGAGGGGCCCATGTGGGATCCGGACAAGTACCTCGCCTACGATGACCTGCGCGCGCGACCGTTCTTCGACCTGGTCGGGCGGGTCGGCGCGGACAAACCCCGGCGGGTGGCCGATCTCGGCTGCGGACCGGGCAATCTCACCGCGGCACTCGCGACCAGGTGGCCGGAAGCGGCCCTCGAGGCATTCGACTCCTCGCCCGAAATGGTCGCCGCGGCAAGGGAACACGGCATCGACGCAACTGTCGCTGATGTCCGCGACTGGCGGCCCGCACCGGACACCGACGTGGTGGTGACCAATGCGGTACTGCAGTGGGTACCGGATCATCTTGCGCTGCTGCCGGATTGGGTGGCAGCTCTGCCCGCCGCCGCCTGGCTGGCGATTCAGGTGCCCGGGAACTTCGATGCGCCTTCGCATCTCGCGATCCGGGAGCTCGCGTCGTCGCCGCGGTGGCGGGAGCGGCTGGGGGCGGCGGGGATTCTGGATCGGCAGGCGGTGCCCGATCCCGCCGGGTACGCCGGGGTGCTGACCGCGGCCGGATGCCGGGTGGATGCCTGGGAGACCACCTATCTGCAGCCGCTGACCGGGGATGATCCGGTACTGGACTGGGTGACCGGAACCGCACTGCGTCCGGTCCGCGACGCGCTCGACGATGCCGCGTGGCAGGACTTCCGGGCCGAGCTCGCGCCACTGCTGCGATCGGCCTATCCACAGCAGCCGGACGGTGTCACCTGGTTGCCGTTCCGTCGCGTGTTCGCGGTCGCGCACAAGCCGGAGTGAGGGCAACCGGCCCCTCAGAGCGACCAGTCGGCACCGAATCCGGCAAATGTCCGAAACCCACCCTTCGATGCGATTCACGATCACGGCGTACGCCGCTGTGCCACGCTGGAAGTCGACACTTCCGGGTCAACCGAAGGATTCCGCCATGCTCTCGACACTCGCTCAGATCGTAGGCACCCTCGGCCGCGACATCCTGTCCATCGGAGGCGCGGCACTTCAGCTCGTGCAGGATCTCATCGCCTCCGGCGCACAGGGCCAGGGCGGCTCGGTTCCGCCCGGCCAGTACCCGTTCAACTGATCTCGATCAGCACCCCGTCGGTGGCGGCATCCTGGCGATGCTGCCACCGATTTCTGTGTCCGCGATGCTCCCGCTGTCGAGCATCGAGCACGCAGTAGCCCGCATCGTCGGCGAGGCGCACGACCTGGGGCTCACGCACCGGCAGACGCAATCCGGCGCGATCCAGGCCACGCGGGTCGGGTGGGCGCAGGCGAGCGGTGCGGCCGCCCGGCTCCAGGGGTGGGGTGGGCGGCTGCGGAGGTCGGTCCGGCAGCCGGACCGGTTGCGGCGCAGTGATATCCGACCAGGTGATGACCGTCTGGCGTTCGGCGCGGAAGAGCAGGCCGCCGCGAATCCAGTGCGAGGCCAGGATCCGCCCGGAGAGCGCGACCTCGAGCACGGTGAAGCGGCCGCCGTAGGGTTCCGGAGCGGCTTCGGACACGGCGTGGAAACCGCAGCTGCAGTCCTCGTCCGGCACCGCGTGACTCCGGCCGCGCCGGCACTCGGCGATCGCGTCACGCGGGTAGGGCGCGCCGCCGGTCGCCGGAATGAACCGATCCCCGTCGATGCGCCGGGCCACCTTGCGGGCCATGACCACCCAGACCCCGTCGTCGGTCCGGCGCAGGCTGGGCCGGACCACCTCGGGAACGTGAGGCCGCTCCCGCGTCCCGGCTTCGAACGATCCGATCAGTCCATAGCCTTCGCACATGTGCGTTCCTTGCTCGGGGATGTCCTTCCTTCCGAGCGTACGCCCGCACTGGCACCCCATTACCGCAATTATCCTGCGGCACAGTCCGATTCAGGCCAGCTGTTCGATCTTGGCAGCCAGTTCCGCGCCGGTCATGGGCTCGCGGGCGATGACGGCGATGGTGTCGTCGCCCGCGATGGTGCCGACCACCTCGGGCAGGGCGGCGCGGTCGAGGGCGCTGGCCAGGAAGTGCGCGGCGCCGGGCGGTGTGCGCAGGACGGCGATATTGCCGCTGGCGTCGGTGGAGACCAGCAGGTCGCCGAGCAGTTTCGAGAGACGTTCGGTGCCGCCGGTGACGCCGCGGACGGGGCTGCCGTCCTCCGGGACCACGTACACGCCCGCGCCGCCGTCGGCCGCGCGCAGCTTGACCGCGCCGAGTTCATCGAGATCGCGGGACAGTGTCGCCTGGGTGGTCTCGATGCCCTCGGACGAGAGCAGCACGGCCAGTTCCGACTGGCTGCGCACCTCGTGCTGGGAGAGGATGGCGACGATGCGGGCCTGCCGGCCGGCGCGGGTGCGGGCGATGGCCGCACCCGACTTGTTCGACACCGGTGCGGCCGTGCGACGTTCGCCGCTGCTCACCTCTCGCCTCGCTGGTATCGCTCCAGCAGCCACACCAGCAGCGCCTTCTGCGCGTGCAGGCGATTCTCGGCCTCGTCCCAGACCGCGCTGTGCGGGCCGTCGATGACCTCGTCGGTGATCTCCTCACCGCGGTGCGCCGGAAGGCAGTGCAGCACCGTCACATCCGCGGCCGCGCGGGCCAGCAGCCCGGCATTGACCTGGAACGGACGGAACGGGGCGACCCGGTCGCGGCCGTCGTTCTCCTGGCCCATGGAGGTCCAGGCGTCGGTGACCAGCGCGTCCGCGCCCTCGGCCGCGGCCTGCGGGTCATGGGTGATGGTGATGGTCGCGCCGGTCTCGGCGGCGCGCTTCTGGGCGGCGTCGACGATCCAGCCGAACGGCTCGAAACCCTCGGGGGCGGCGATGGTCACGTTCATGCCCGCGGTGACACCGCCGAGCATGAGCGAGTGCGCCATATTGTTCGCGCCGTCGCCGAGGTAGGTGAGGTTGCGGCCGCTCAGGTCGGAGCCCTTGCGCTCCTTCAGCGTCTGCAGATCCGCCAGCACCTGGCAGGGGTGGAACTCGTTGGACAGCGCATTGACGACGGGAACCGTTGCGGCCCCGGCCATCTCGTCCAGGCGCGTCTGCTCGAAGGTGCGCCAGACGATGGCGTCCACGTACCGCGACAGCACGCGGCCGGTGTCGGCGAGGGTCTCCTCGCGTCCCAGCTGGGTGTCGCGGCCGTCGACCACGACGGCGTGCCCGCCGAGCTGGGCGATGCCCATCTCGAAGGAGAACCGGGTCCGAGTGGAGTTCTTCTCGAACATGACCGCGACGCCGCGCGGGCCCTCCAGCGGCCGCCGCGACTGCGGCGCGGCCTTCAGTTCCGCTGCCAGCGCGAGGATCTCGGCCTGCTCGGCGGGGGTGACGTCGTCGTCACGCAGGAAATGCCGGATGGTCACTTGGTCTCCTTCTGGGCCTGGGCGGCATCGAGGATGCCGGGCAGGTCGGACAGGAAGTTCTCCGCCTGGGTCTCGGTGAGCACCAGGGGCGGAGCGAGGCGAATCACGTTGGGCTTGGCCGGATTCAGCAGGTACCCGGCCTCCCGGGCGGCCAGCTCCACGTCCGTGGAGGCATCGGCGGTCAGCTGGATGCCGATGAGCAGACCGGCACCCCGCACGTGGTCGACCAGCGGGTGGCCGAGGTTCTCGATCCCGTCGACGAGGATCTTGCCCACCGTCTCCACGTGCGCGAGCAGGCCGTCTTCGTCGATGGTCCGCAACACGGCCAGCGCCGCCGCCGCGCACACCGGATTGCCGCCGAAGGTGGTGCCGTGCATGCCCGGCTGCAGCAGCTCCGCGGCCGGGCCCTGGGCCAGCACGGCGCCGATGGGCAGGCCGCCGCCCAGGCCCTTGGCCAGGGTGATGACATCGGGCACGATGCCCGCGGCCTGGTGCGCGTAGAACGCGCCGGTGCGGCCGATGCCGGTCTGCACCTCGTCCAGGATCAGCAGCGCGCCTTGCTCTTTGGTGATGGCGCGGGCCTTGGCCAGGAAGTCGGCCGGGGGCACCACGACGCCGCTCTCCCCCATGATGGGTTCCAGGAACACCGCGGCCGTGTCCTGGTCGACGGCGGCGGCCAGCGCCAGCGCGTCGCCGTAGGGCACGTGGACGACGCCGGGCGGCATGGGCTCGAAAGGTTCCCGCTTCGAGGGCTGGCCGGTCAGTGCGAGCGCGCCCATGGTGCGGCCGTGGAAGGCCTCCTCGCAGGCGATGATCTTCCCGCGCCCCGTGAGCCGCGCCATCTTGAAGGCGGCTTCGTTGGCCTCGGTGCCGGAGTTGCAGAAGAACGCCTTGCCGTGCCCGTCGCCGAAGTGAGCGAGCAGCCGCTCGGCCAGCTCGATGACCGGTTCGCTGGCATACAGATTCGAGACGTGCCCCAGGGTGCCGAGCTGCTGGGTGACCGCGTTCAGGATGGCCGGGTGCGCGTGGCCGAGGCTGTTGACCGCGATGCCGCCCAGGAAGTCGAGGTAGCGCTTGCCGTCGGCGTCGTAGACGACCGCGCCGGCGCCGCGCACCAGCGCCACCTTGGGGGTGCCGTAGTTGTTCATCAGCGCGGTGTTCCACCGCTGCTGGATGTCGGCTGTGCTCATGCTTCCACCTCGCTAGCGCTCGGCTCCAGCACGAGCACACTCGTGGCTGTGTTCATTTTCCGCTCGCTACGCTCGCTCATGAGATCTCCTGTGCGGGGGTGACCATCGTGCCGATGCCTTCCCCGGTGAACAGTTCCAGCAGGACCGAGTGGGCGACGCGCCCGTCGATCACGTGCGCGGTCGGGACGCCGCCCTCCACGGCGCGCAGGCAGGCTTCCATCTTGGGCACCATGCCCTCATCCAGCGACGGCAGCAACTTGGCCAGCTCGTCGGTGTCGATGCGGCTGGTCAGCGAGGACCGGTCGGGCCAATTCGTGTACAGGCCCTCGACATCGGTGAGGATGACCAGCTTCTCCGCGCCGATGCCCTGGGCCAGCGCGGCCGCCGCGGTGTCGGCATTGATGTTGTGCACCACGCCATCGGCGTCCGGGGCGATGGTGGAGACCACCGGAATCCGGCCCGCCGCAATGAGATCCAGCACGGCGTCGGGATTCACCTCGGTGACGTCGCCGACCAGGCCGATATCGGTGGCCTCACCGTCGACCTGCACGGTGCGGCGGGTGGCGGTGAACAGCCGGGCGTCCTCGCCGGAGATGCCGACCGCGTACGGGCCGTGGGCATTGATGAGCCCCACCAGTTCCCGGCCGACCTGACCGAACAGCACCATGCGCACGACGTCCATGACCTCGGGCGTGGTGACCCGGAAGCCGCCGCGGAATTCGCCTGTCATGCCGAGCTTCTTCAGCATGGCGCTGATCTGCGGGCCGCCGCCGTGCACCACCACCGGGTGCACGCCGACGGTGCGCAGGAACGCCATATCGGCCGCGAAGGCCCGCTTGAGCTCGTCGTCGATCATGGCGTTGCCGCCGTACTTCACGACCACGATCTTGTCGCGGAACTTCTGCAGCCACGGCAGCGCGTCGGCGAGGACGTGCGCCTTGTCGAGGGCCGAAAGCTGTTTCACCACATCGCTCATGAGCTGTAGGCCGAGTTCTCTTCGACGTAGCCGTGCGAGAGGTCGGTGGTGCGGACGGTGGCCGCGCCGTCGCCCAGACCCAGCTCCACCAGCACCTGGATGTCGGGGCCGGACAGGTCGACCTCGCGGGCGCCCGGCGCGCCCACGCCGTCGATGCACACCGGAGATCCGTTGAACGACACCGAGACCCGGTTCGGATCCAGTTCGATGGGCGCGATGCCGATGGACGCCAGCACCCGGCCCCAGTTCGGGTCGGAACCGAAGAACGCGGTCTTGACCAGGCTGTCGCGGGCCAGCGCCCGCGCACCGATGAGCGCTTCCGCTTCGCTGACCGCGCCCTGCACGGTGATGTGCACGCGCTTGGTGACGCCCTCGGCGTCGGACATGAGCTGCTCGGCCAGGTCGTCGCAGACCGCGAGCACGGCCGCGTTCAGATCCGCCTGGCTCGGGGTGACGCCCGAGGCGCCATTGGCCAGCAGCAGCACGGTGTCGTTGGTGGAGCAGGAGCCGTCCACGTCGAGCCGGTCGAAGGTGTAGTTCGTAGCGTTGCGCAGCGCCTCGTCCAGCTGCTGCGCGGTGGCGACCACATCGGTGGTGAGCACCACGAGCATGGTGGCCAGCGACGGCGCGAGCATGCCCGCGCCCTTGGCCATGCCGCCCACGTTCCACTTGTCCCGGTGGTGGAAGGCGGTTTCCTTCGGCACGGTGTCGGTGGTCATGATGGCCCGCGCGGCCTCGGCGCCGCCGGACAGGCCGCCGCCCATCTCGTGCACGATCTCGGTGACGGCCGGGATGAGCTTGTCCATGGGCAGCCGGTCGCCGATCAAACCGGTGGAGCAGACCGCGATCTCGCCCGCGCCGGTCTCGGTTCCCCAGTTGCTCAACGCCTTCGCCAGTTCCTCGGCGGTGGCGTGGGTGTCCTGGAAGCCGCCCGGGCCGGTGCACGCGTTGGCGCCACCGGAATTCAGGATGACCGCGCGCAGCCGGCCGCCGGTCAGCACCTGCTGCGACCACAGCACCGGCGCGGCCTTGACCTTGTTGCGGGTGAACACGCCGGCGGCCGCGTACTCCGGGCCCTCGTTGAACACCAGCGCCAGGTCCGGCTTGCCGCTCTTCTTGATGCCTGCGGCGATGCCCGCGGCCCGGAAGCCCAGCGGTGCGGTGACGCCCTGGGTCCGCACCAGCTTGCCGTTGTCGATCGTCACGGTGCCACTCCTACGGTGGAAAGTCCTGCGGTCTCGTCGATTCCGAGAGCCAGATTCATCGATTGCACCGCGGCGCCCGCGGTGCCCTTGGTCAGGTTGTCGATCGCGCCGATGACCACCAGCAGCCCGGCGTCGGTGTCCACGGTGACCTGGAGGGTGACGGCATTGGAGCCGAGCACCGAACCGGTCTGCGGCAGTACTCCTTCCGGCAGCAGATGCACGAAAGGCTCGTCGGCGTAGGCCTTCTCGTAGACGGCGCGGGCGGTGGCCGCGTCCACGGTGGTGGGGGCGGTGCAGGTGGCCAGGATGCCGCGCGGCAGCGGGGCCAGCACCGGGGTGAACGACACGCTCACGTCGGCGCCGGATCCGGTGGCGGCCTTCAGGTTCTGCGCGATCTCGGGGGTGTGCCGGTGCGCGCCCGCGATGCCGTAGGCCCGCAGCGAGCCCATCACCTCCGAGCCCAGCAGGCCCACATCGAGTTTGCGGCCCGCGCCCGATGTGCCGCTCACCGCAACCACATTCACGCGCGGTTCGATGATTCCGGCCGCGACGGCCGGGGCCAGCGCCAGGCTCGAGACGGTCGGGTAGCAGCCGGGGACAGCGATCCGGGTGGCGCCGCGCAGCTTCTCGCGCCCGCCGGGCAGCTCGGGCAACCCGTAGGGCCAGCTGCCGGCGTGCGGGGTGCCGTAATACTTCTCCCACGCCGCCGGATCGGTGAGCCGGAAGTCGGCGCCGCAGTCGATGATGATCGTGGATTCCGGCAACGCCGTGGCGATCGCCGCGGACTGCCCGTGCGGCAGGCCGAGGAAGACCACATCGTGGCCGGAGAGCTCCTCGACGGTGGTGGGCGCGAGCACCCGATCGGCCAGCGGCAGCAGATGTGGCTGCAGCTCACCCAGGGTGGTGCCGGCATTGGACCCCGCGGTCAGCGCCCCGATCTCGAGGCGCCCGCTTCGGTAGGCTGGATGACCGAGCAGCAGGCGCAGGACTTCACCGCCCGCGTACCCGCTCGCACCAGCTACCGCGACCCGCAGGGGCCCGTTCGAGGTATCCACCATGTGATGATTATGCACGACTGTGCAAGCTCATTCACAACCGGGCGGAAATCTGACAGAGAGCGCCGCTTACGGCACACTCGACAGCGCCATGTACGACGACGCCACCCAACCGTTGCCGGTCGTCGGCCCCCAGCCGGGCCGCACCCGCCGGGCACCGGAGACGCCAAACCCGACTCCCCGCCGTTCGCGGCGCGCCGAGGCGGACTCCACCAGCCGGCGCGCGGACAAGCGGCGCACCGCCGGTAAGCGTGATGACACCGATGGCAAGCGTGATCGCAGCGGCGGCAAGCCCGAGCGCACCGCGGCCCAGCGCGAGCGCGACAAGCGTCTGCGCCTCGCCGGACGCGGCGTCACGGCCCTGGTGGCCGCGGGTGTGATCGGCGTAACAGGTCTGGTCTGGTACGGCCGCAACGACTTCGACTCCGGCTTCGTCCGCTCGGGCGCGATCGCGCCGGAGGACGTCAATCTCGACGGCGACATCAATATGCTGCTGATCGGCCTGGACACCCGGAAAGACCTGAACGGCAACGATCTACCCAAGGAGATCCTCGACCAGCTGCACGCCGGTGACGGCTCGGAGGGCGGCTACAACGCCAATTCGCTGATCCTGGTGCACATTCCGAAGGATCTGAAGCACATCATCGCGTTCTCCATCCCGCGCGACGACTACGTTCCGGTGCAGGGCATTCCGGGTTACGACCACGCCAAGATCAAGGAGTCCTACGGCCTCAAGAAGTACACGGTCGAGGAGAAGCTCAAGGCGAAGGGCATGGCCGACGGACCCGACCTGGAGCGTCAGGGCCGGGAAGCGGGCCGCGCCAGCATCGTTCAGACTGTGAAAGCGCTCACAGGCGTTCCCATCAACCGGTTCGCGGAGATCTCCCTGGCCGGCTTCTACGACCTCGCGACCGCGCTCGGCGGCGTCGACGTGTGCCTCAATCACGCCGTGGACGACAGCTACTACTCCGGCGCGCAGTTCCCCGCCGGACCCCAGCACCTGGACGGCTCCGACGCGCTGGCGTTCGTGCGGCAGCGGCACGGGCTGGAGAACGGCGACCTCGACCGCACCCACCGGCAGCAGGCGTTCCTGACCTCGGTGGCCAATTCCATGAAGAGCTCGGGCACGCTGGCCAATCCGGGCCGGCTCAAGGCGCTGATGGATGTGGCGCACAAGGACGTGGTGCTGTCGGACGGCTGGAGCCTCACCGATTTCGCCACCACGCTGGGCCGCGCGGAGAACCCGACGGTGGAGTTCCGCACGCTGCCGGTGCTGCGCTACGACACGGTCGACGGCCAGGACGTGAACGTCATCGATCCGGTGGCCATCAAGAAGACGGTGCGCGAGGCGTTCGGCGTCTCCACCCCGGCCGCGCCCAGCGCGCCGGCCACCACGCCCACCTCGACGCTGGACGTGGCCAATGCCAGCGGCACGCCCGGCCAGGCCGCCAAGGTGTCGAAGTTGCTGACCGCCAAGGGATTCCCGGCCGGTGACGTCGCCAACGCCACCTACGCCGACGGCACCACCTCGACCGTCTACTACGGCACCGGTGCCGATACCGACGCCAAGCAGCTGTCGGAGATGTTCGGCGGGATCCCGGTGAGCCCGTCCACCGAGGTGTCCAGCGGGCACGTGAAGCTGGTCGTCGGCGCGGATCTCGAGATTCCGGCGTCGCTGGACCCGACCGCCGCCACCACCAGCCCGACCACCACCGCGGGCGGCTCCTCGACCAGCGCCGCGGCCACCGACACCACCACGGACGCACCCGATTCCGGCAAGCCCGTCACCACCCAGATCGGTTCGAAGATCCCCTGCGTGAACTGATCCACCCGCGGCCGGTCGCTGAAATCCCCAGTCGCACAACGGTTCAGCGGCCGCTGAGCGCCCAGCTCACCGTTCCAGGGCGCGGGTCGGTTCGGCGGTCCCCAGCTTGTCCGGGTTGCGGATGGCGTACAGCCCCGTGACGCGGTCGCCAGAGGTCTCGATCAGCTCGACGGTGTCGAGGCGTCCGTCGGCGGTGCGCAGCAGCAGCGCGGGCACCGCGTTGTAGGTGCCGACCTCGACGGCCATGTCCGCCATGGCTGGTCTCTGCAACACATCCCCGGCGTCGGCGGCACTGCCGAGCAGCTCGTAGGCGATGGTGAACCGGGCGAGCACGACACCATCCTTCGGGAGCCACTACGTCAACTCACTGGACACCATGTACATTGAGCCCGTACGACCGCCGACCCGAGGGGACCTCCAATGCCCGGCACCGATTCCGGCCAGCTGACCCTGGCGGGTCGCTTCAACTACTACTCCAGCACGCATCTCGGCGCGGTCGCCCGCTTCTACGCCCGCCTGCACCGCCGCCTCTTCGACCGCTTCGGCGGCACCCGCTTCGCCACCCTCTTCGGCCACCCGGTCCTCGAATTGACCGTCGCCGGCCGCAAATCCGGCCAACCCCGCCCCGTCATGCTCATGCTGGTTCGCTCCGGCGACACCCTCCTGGTCTGCGGCTCCAACGGCGGCAACCCCGGCACCCCCAACTGGTGGAAGAACCTGCTGGCCGCCGACCACGCCGAGGTCCGCATCGGCCGCGAAACCTTCCCCGTCACCACCCGCGTAGTCACCGACGACACCGAATACGCCACCCACTGGCAAACCCTCACCGCCGCCTACCCCCACTTCACCACCTACCGAGCCCTCAGCCCCCGCCACTTCCCCATCGCCGTCCTCACCCGCGCCGACGCCTGAACCAACCAGCGACCTGGGCGGTAACGGCTGAAAATCACTTCTTGAATCTGGTTCAAGAAGTTGGTTAGGCTGCGAGGGTGGCCGAAGTTGAACGGGATTCAAAAAGTGGGGCCCGGGCGGTTCAGGTGAATCGGCGGGGGCGGGAGTCTCGGGCGGCGTTGCTGGAGGCGGGGCGGAGGGCGTTCTCGGACCGGCGGTACGAGGAGGTGTCGATCGCGGAGATCGCGGCGGCGGCGGGGGCCGCGGTGGGGTCGATCGGATATCACTTCGGGGGGAAGTACGAGTTGTATCTGGCGGTGCACGAGGCCGTGTTCGAGGACTTCTGGGATCGGCTGCAGGAGTTGCGAGGGTCCGCGATGGAACGGCTGACGCTGGGGTTCGGGATCTATCTGGATTTCGTGCAGCAGCACGGGACCGCGCTGATCATGACGCCGCGCGCGGGGGCCGACGAGCGGTTGCTGGCGCAGCACGAGCGGCATCGGGACCGGCTGGTGGCGGCGCTGCTCACCGAAATCGTCTCCGCGGGTGAGAGTTCCGCCATCCGGATCGCCGTGGACGGGTGGCTGGCTTTCGTGGAGGGCGCCACGGCGCGCTGGCTCACCGAGCCGGATCCGGATCGCGCTCAGCTGCAGAGCCTGGTGCTCGCCGCCGGATTCGCCACGGTGCAAACGACTTTGGCGCTCGACCCGTCCATCACCCTGACCTCCCGCACCATCGCCGCCCTGCTGGACCCGACCGGCCCGCAGCAGCGCACCGAACGAAGCGAGACGAGCTAGTGGAACTCCTCCACCGACCCAACAATGCCCTGGCGGCGGGCCCCGTCGGCCGGGCCGCGGCGTGGCTCATCGGCCCGCGCGGCATCTCCGACCAAGCCCGCCTGCGCCGCGAGGTGGAGGGCAAGATCGCCGTGGTCACCGGCGCATCCCACGGCCTGGGCGCCGAGACCGCCCGCATGCTCGCCGCCGCCGGCGCGACCGTCGTGCTCGGCGCGCGCTCGGTCGATCAGCTGCAGGCGGTGGCGGACGAGATCACCGCCGCGGGCGGCAAGGCGGTGGCGATCCGCCTGGATCTGGCCGAGCCGGCATCGATCTCGGCCTTCGCCGAGGACATCCTCGCCCGCTTCGACCATGTCGACTATCTGATTCACAACGCGGGCAAGTCATTACGCCGCTCGATCCACCTGTCCTACGACCGGCCGAAGGACCTCACCGCCACCTCGACCGCCAACTACCTCGGCCCGATCAGCCTCACGCTGGCCCTGCTGCCGAGCATGCGGGCGCGCCGCAGCGGCCACATCGTGAACATCTCCACGGTCGGCGTGCTCTTTCCGGTGGTCCCGAAGTGGGGTTTCTACCTGTCCTCCAAGGCCGCCTTCGATGTGTGGATGCGCGCGGTGGGCATGGAGGCGCGGCCGGACGGGGTCGCCCTTACCACCATCTACGCCGGGCTCATGCACACCCGGATGAGCGCACCCAGCCGCTGGATGTCCGCGATGCCCGGCCAGTCCCCCGCCGAGGCCGCCACGGGCGTGGCGCGGGCGCTGATCACCAAGCCGCGCATGATGATTCCCGCCTACGGGTATGCGACCTCGATACTCACCCCGGTCCTGCGCGTGCCACTGGAGATCGCCTTCACCGCCGTCTACCAGCGGCTCGGCGACACCGAGGCCGCTCTCCGCGCGGTGCACGGGAAGGGCGCGGGCGATGCGCACTAGTACGTTCTTCGATTGGGGCACAGCCCTTTCCGCGATCACCACCTCGGGCGCACTGCACCCGATCGGCCCGGCGGCCGCGGTGCCGATCGCCCGCGCCTACCACGCGTACGGTCCGTCACTGGGTCTGCTCATCGCCGTCTCCGCGGCCCGCCACCCCGATCGGATCGCCCTGATCGACGAATCCGGCGCGGTCACCTACCGCGAGCTCATGCGCCGCTCCGAAGCCATTGCCGCAGCGCTGCATTCGCTCGCGCCGGACCTGCGCACCGTGGGCATTCTGTGCCGCAATCACCGCGGTTTCGTCGAAGCGGTGATCGCGGGCAGCCGTCTGGGCTGCGAGCTGGTGTTCCTCAATACCGAACTTCCCGCCGCCCAGCTGGCCCGCATCCTGGAACGGCACGCGCCGGACATCCTCGTCCACGATGACGAATATCTCGCGGCGCTCGCCGAGGCGGGCTACCCCGGCATCCAGGTGCGCGGCTGGCGCGACGCCGAGGTCCGATCCGAGCTGCCGACGCTGGATCAGCTTGCCCGGCAACGGCATCCGTCTCCGCCCCCGGCCCGGCAGCCGGCCCGGATCACCCTGCTGACCTCGGGCACCTCCGGCATGGCCAAGGGCGTCGCCCGCAAGATCGGCCTGCGTCCCGCACTGGAGGCGGCCGCCTCGCTGGCCGCCGCCGCACGCCTGTCCGACCGCGATATCGCGATCGTCGCGCCGCCGTTCTTCCATGGTTTCGGCCTCGGCGCGCTGACCGGTCAGCTGGCCCTGGGTGCGACAGCGGTGACGCGCCGCCGCTTCGATCCCGAACTGGCCCTGGCCGATATCCAGCGCCACCGCGCGACCGTGTTCATCGGCGTCCCGATCATGATCCAGCGCCTCGCCGCCCTGCCCGACGAGATCCGTCGCCGCTACGACCTGTCCGCGCTGCGCCTGGCGCTGACCGGCGCGGCGCCGATCTCACCGCACGCCATCGCGAAATTCCTGCGCGACTTCGGTCCCGGGCTGGTCAATGGCTACGGCTCCACGGAGGCGGGCGTCGTCTCCATCGCCACACCCGCGGATCTCGCGTACTCCCCCAAAACCGTGGGACGCCCCATTCTCGGTGTCTCCGTACGCATTCTGCGCGCTGACCGTACCCCGGCCGCGGTCGGCGAGACCGGCACGGTCTTCGTGCGCGGCGGCCTGGGCTTCAACGGCTACACCGCCGATCGCGGCGGCTCCGCCCCCATCAAGGAGGTGCGCGACGGCTACGTCAATGTCGGCGACATGGGCCACCTGGATGCGCGGGGCCGCCTCTACATCGACGGCCGCGACGACGAGATGATCGTCTCCGGCGGCGAGAACATCTACCCCCGCGAGGTCGAGAACGCGCTGTCCGAGCATCCCGCCGTCGCCGATGTCATCGTGGTCGGCATCGCCGATCCCGAGTACGGCCAGGTGCTGCGGGCCTATCTGGTGACCACCGACGCCGACCCCGGCGACGAACCCCTCAGACAGCACATCCGGACCCGCCTGGAACGCTACAAGGTGCCCAAGCAGTTCGTCCGGCTCCCCGAGCTCCCCCGCAACCCCAGCGGAAAAGTGCTGCGCCACAAGCTCGGCGAGCAGGCCGCCTCGTGAGGCGTCGCTTGCGGCCTCCGGTCCGCGTTGGTACCGTGCCGTGGACCGTGACATCACGAAGGAGGTGAGACCCATGAACGACGTATCGAGGTGGGTGCTCCCCATCGTGGTCGCGGTTGGGCGTACGAAGTAGCTGTCGCCGGGAGCGCCTGTGTTGCAAGGCATTCCGAGAGGCAGAACATCATGCACCTGAACTTCACCGCGGAGACGTCGGAAAACGGCGTCCGTGAACGCGATTTCCTGCTGGGCGAGATCACCGGCGTACTGTGGTCGCCCGAATCCGCGTCCGAGAACGCGCCCCTGATCCTGCTGGGTCACAGTGGCGGCGTGCACAAGCGCGCCCCGAACCTCGTGACGACGGCGCGTCACTTCGTGACCGAATCCGGTTACCGGGTGGCCGCCATCGACGCCCCGGGGCACGGCGACCGAACGCGCAACGAGCAGGACCAGCGGTGGGCCGACGCGCTACACGCGGCGCGGGCGGCCGGGGAACCGATGGACTCGATCATCGCCGAGTTCAACATGTCCCTGGCCGAGCGGGCCGTGCCGGAGTGGCAGGCCACCCTGGACGCGCTGCAGGCGCTGCCGGAAATCGGCCCGGACGCTCCGGTCGGCTACGGCGGCATCACCCTGGGCACCGTCATCGGCATGATGCTGGTGGCCGTCGAACCCCGCATCCGGGCCGCGACCTTCAACAGCGTGTTCGTGTTCGACGCGCTGTTCGAGGCCGCACGCAAGATCACCATCCCGCTCACCCTCCAGGTCGCCTGGAACGACGAGGAAATCGACCGCCGGCCCAGCTTCGACCTGTTCGAGGCGTTCGCGTCGGAGGAGAAGACGCTGCTGGCGAATCCGGGCCGGCACAACCAGATGGCCAGGACCCAGCCCGATTTCGCGGCGGCGTTCATGCGCCACCATCTGGGCTGGTAGCCGAAAGAGTCCATCCGGCAACGGATGACGATCGACAAAGGGAAGCGGTGATCCGCTTCCCTTTTCAACATATATCGCACCCCCGGGCTTGCGGCAAGACCCCCGGTATGCCGCAGAATCGCTGGCCGTAACCGGAATCCGTGGAATGGAGTAGCGCGAGTGCGTGTGACGAGTGCCGACGTGATCATTGCGGGCGCGGGCCCGACGGGCCTGATGCTGGCCGCCGAGCTGCTGGCGGCCGGGGTGCGGCCGGTGGTCCTGGAGCGCAGTCCGGTGCTGCGGACCGTGCCGAAGGCCAATGGATTCAGCGGGCAGATCCTGCAATTGCTGAGCTATCGAGGCGTGCTGGACCGGTTCGAATCGGCCGGCGCGGCGGTCGCCCCCGCGGCGGCCTTCCCGTTCGGCGGACTGCACGTGGACCTGAGCCCGCTGCCGGATCCCCCGCTGCGCGCACTGCACCTCGCGCAGCCGCGACTCGAGCAGCTGCTCGACGAGCTGGTGCGCGAGCGCGGTGGCGAGGTGCGGCGCGGGCACACCGTGACCGGGATCGAGCAGGACGACGCCGGGGCCATCGTGGCGGTGTCGGGCCCGGACGGCCCGTATCAACTGGCCGCCCGCTACGTCGTGGGCTGCGACGGCGCGCGCAGCAAGGTCCGGGAGCTGGCGGGAATCGCCTTCCCCGGCATCACCTATCCGGAGGTCAACCGCCTGGGTCAGGTCGCCGTGGCGGCCGGGGTGACCGTGCTGGACAACGGCGATCTCGACGTCGCCGGGCACGGTGTCGTCCCCGCCGGTTTCACCCGCACCGAGCGCGGCGTGTTCGCGGTCGGCTCGCTCACCGCCGGCATGCTCATGGTGCAGACCACCGAGGACACCGTCGCCGAGACCGATGACAACGAGCCCATGACCCTCGCGGAGCTGAGCGACAGCATCCGCCGCGTCCTGGGCGTCGACCTGCCGCTCGGTGATCCGATCCGGTTGTCCCGCTACCAGTTCCAGGCACGGCAGGCCGAAAGCTTCCGCGCCGGAAGGATTCTGGTGGCCGGCGATGCCGCGCACACGTTCCCGGCAACAGGTGTCGGCCTCAACGCGGGCATGCTCGACGCGGTCAACCTGGCCTGGAAGCTGGCCGCGGACATCGACGGCCGGGCCCCGGACGGACTGCTCGACAGCTACCACGCGGAGCGTTCCTTCGCGGCGACCCGCACCATGGTGCACACCCAGGCGCAGGCGGCGCTGCGCCGCGGCGACGATCCGGCGGCCGAGGCACTCCGGACGCTCTTCCAGGAACTGCTCACCGATGCACCGGCCCTGCAGCGGCTGGGGTCCATGATCGCGGGCGCCGACATCCGCTATCCGCTGCCGAATCCCAACGGGCACCAGCTGACCGGAGCCTTCCTCCCCGATCTGCACCTGCGCCCCGGCGTCGCCCAGTCCCTGCACGACCCCCGCCCGGTGCTGCTGGATCTCGCCGACCGCGCGGACCTGCGCGAGATCGCCGAGCAGTGGGGCGACCGCGTCGACATCCGGACCGCCGCCGCCGACGACCGGCCCGCCGATGCCGTCCTGATCCGCCCGGACGCCCACATCGCCTGGGCCGCAACGGTCGGCGAATCCCCCGCCACCGCCGAACCCGGACTGCGGGACGCGCTGACCACCTGGTTCGGCGCCCCCACGCGGGTGACTGTCCCGAGCGCGGGAAACACGGTCAGCGACTGACCGGATCGGCCACACCGCTGATCCGTCCGGCCCGAGCCCTCGGCCCGGATCGATTTCCGGCGTTCAATTCCGGCATGCCGCAAACGCGGCCGGAACGAAATCGCTTGGAAGGACCGGGAAATGACCGAGTTCGTAACGCTCGAGCACGGGCGGATCGCGTGTGATGTGGCCGGGGACGGACCGCTGGTGGTGCTGTCACACGGCATGGGAACCTGGCGGCAGGAGTTCCGGCACCTGGTCGGGCCGCTGGTCGCGGCCGGATACCGGGTGGTGAACGCCGATATGCGCGGGCACGGCGAATCCAGCCCGAACTGGCCCTCGGTGACCGGGAAGGACGCCATCAGCCGCACCGACGTCGCCCACGACCTGCTGGGTGTCATCCGGCATTTCGGGGGTCCCGCGGTCATCATCGGGCATTCGCTGTCGGGCGGCTCGGCCACCATCGCGGCGGCGGAGGCCCCCGAGTTGGTGAGCGCCATCGTCGAAATCGACCCGTTCACCCTCGCTCAGCAGTTGCACATCGGCGCCATGATCACCAGCCGCCGGTACCGCCGCGGCATGGTGCGCCTGCTCGCCACCCAGGGACTGCGGTCGTTCCGGTGGTGGTTCCGCTATCTGGAGATCGCCTACCCGACCAAGCCCGCCGACCACGAGGAGTTCCTCGCCGGGCTGCGGACCATCCTGCGGCAGCCCGACCGCTGGGCGGAATTCATGAAGACCGGCGCCACCACCCCGGCCGACGCGCACGCTCGCATCGCCGACATCCGCTGTCCCGCACTGGTGCTCATGGGCACCCAGGATCCGGACTTCGCCGACCCGCGGGCCGAGGCCGAGGCGATCGTGGCGGCCATGCCGGCGGGACTGGGCCGGGTCGCCATGGTGGAGGGCGGCGGCCACTACCCGCACGCGCAGTGCGCCGACCGGGTGGCCGAACTGGTCATCCCGTTCCTCGACCGCCACACCGCCCGCCGCACATCCGAATCGGTCAGCCACTGACCATGACAGCCCGGCCCGGCGACTGCGATGATGGCGGGATGCCCGCATCCCGCACCATCGTTTTCGTTGTCTACCAGGGCATGCAGCTGTCCGAGCTGGCCGGGCCGCTGGATGTGTTCGCGCTCCTCAACGGCGTCCGCGAGCGGCCGCCCGCGCAGCTACCGCCGGTCCTGCGCGAACATCCGATCAGCGCGGTGCACGGACCAGCCGAAATGAACGGCGACCCTGCCGAAACGAACGGCCGCCCGGCCGAGACGGACGCCGCGGCGGCCCCGCTTCCCTACCGGTTGCTGACGGCCTCGCCGGGCGGCCGCCCGATCACCGCGGACGGCGGCCTCACCCTCTCGGTGGAGCATTCGCTGCACGACATCGCCGCGGGCGACGACTTCGACACCCTGATCGTGGTGGGCGGCATGGCCTCCGGACCGGCCGGGGCGGAGGTGGTGCGGGAGCTGCCCGCCCTGGCCCGCAAGGCGCGGCGGGTGACCTCGGTGTGCGCGGGCGCGCTGCTGTTGGCCGCGGCCGGGTTGCTCGACGGCTACCGGGCCACCACCCACTGGGCCTCGACCGACCTGATGGCCCAGCGCTATCCGCGGGTCACGGTCGAACCGGACCGCATCTACGTCCGCGACCGCAATCGCTGGACGTCGGCGGGCATGTCGGCGGGGGTCGATCTGGCGCTGGCACTGGTCGAGGACGACTACGGCCGCGAGGTCGCGGCCATGATCGCGCGGCTGTACGTGGTGTTCACCCGGCGTCCCGGCGGGCAGACCCAGTTCAGCGCGCAGCTGCGCACCCAGCCCGCGCGCACGCCCGCCATTCGCGCGGTGCAGCAGTGGCTGCCCGATCATCTCGACGCGAACCTCGGGGTGGCCGAGCTGGCCCGCCGCGCGGGCATGAGCGAACGCAACTTCGCCCGGGCCTTCCGCATCGAAACCGGTAGCACGCCCGCGGCTTTCGTGGAGGATCTGCGCGTCGAGGCGGCCCGCCGCCTGCTGGAGTCGACCGAGCTGACCATCGGTGCGATCGCCCGCCAGGTCGGCTACCGCCACGGCGAGACCCTGCACCGGGTGTTCGGCCGACGACTGGCCACCACGCCCGAACGCTACCGGCAGCATTTCGCCACCGGCGCGGCTCAATTGGCCGGGACCAGCGAGTAGATCCACCAGGGGCGTTGTGGCAGTTCGAATTTGAATATCTGCATGCGGTAGCTCACCCACTCACCGGTCTCGGGCGAGCGCACCCGCACGGGCCGGCGGGCGACCTTCTCGGGCGGAACCTCGGTGGACCAGAAGCGATCCCACTCCGGAGCCGCGCGGCAGCGGTCGACGATGGCCGCGAGTCGTTCGGGCGGGTGGGTGGCGGAGGCCATGTAGCGGAATCCGTACACCATGAAGTGCGCTTCGCGTTCCCAGTCGTCGATGACCTCGCGCGCCCGCGGGTCCAGCAGCATCCATTCGAGGATGACATCGCCGGGCTCGAGTCCCGGAAACGCCCGCAGATAGGCGTCATTGGCGGCGACCAGGTCGACCGCGGGCATGGTCTGGAAGCAGGCGGGGTGCGGCATGGCGCGCAGGAAGTCGAGCTCATAGGGCTCCGGCGGCGTGATTTCGGTTCCGAAGCTGGCCAATTCGGGCTGCAGCAGGGTGGCGACGTGCTCGCGCACCTGCGCCGGAACTTGCAGCGCGGTGAACAGCGCGCCGAGGGCGACCGCGGTGGGCTGGCGCGTGCCCTGCTCGATCTTCTGGATCAGCGCCTCGGAGACACCGGCGCGCCGGGACAGCTCTGCTCGGGTCAGCCCGGCTGCCTCGCGGCGACTTCGCAAATAGTCGGCAATCTCCGAGCGTGCCGCGGTCACCGATACCTCCAGAAGCCATAAAACATGTTGTCCCGTCGCACAAGGTACCGGAACACCCCCGTCGACGCAGCCCGCGAACTGGCTTCCGAGGAATAAGGCAATCCAGCCGCTATTTTCGCTGGGACAAATTGGGACAGGGGTTCACCTTGACCCGCAGCCGCCCCGATCGGGATGCTTGCCACGCCGTGCGGCGCATCGCACGGCGACACCGGGTGTCCGCGAGGGGACGGCACGAACGCGGACCGCATCGCTGTCGCCGATGGATCGCGCCACGTGCCGCGAGGCATCCGTCGTCGCGGCGGCGGGTGGACCTCGAGGTCCACCCGCCGCGGCCGAAGCGCGGCGGCTGCGACGTCCCGCTCAGAAATACGTGTGCAGGAAGTCGACGATCCGCGGCCGCTCGGCGTCGGCGTCATCGATCACCGGGATGAGACGCCACTTGTCGAACGCGGTGCAGGGATGCGAAAGCCCCAGTCGCACCACACTTCCCACCGGCACCTGGTCGTCCGAAGCACCCGGCAGCCGCAAGAAGGCGTGCTGATCGTTCAAGGCCGAGACATGTGCGCCGACCGGCAGCGAAGTGGTCGCGACCGCCGACAGCCCGCTGTTCGCCGATCCCGCCATTCGCTGTGGAACCGGCAATCCCAGATCGAACGGAACATCGCGCCGCCCGGCATCGAGCAGCGCGAGTTCCGCTTCCGGGCGGGACACACAGCGCGCCCATCCGTGCATCGCCGACCGCAGCGGATGCTCCGCGCGCCCTGCGGCCAATGGTGAAATCCCCGAATAGAACCCGTCATCGTGCACCAGATACGCGCCGGACCGCAGCACCACCGCAGTCGGAACTCCGTGCACGCCATCCTCATCCGCAAGTCCGGCCAGTCGCTCCACGACGAGGTCCGGATATGCGCTGCCGCCGGCGGTCACGATCACACGACGGCCGACCCGATCAGTCCGGGAATTCGATCCGTCCAGGGCGGAACCGGCGGGCGCGGACGAATCGACCGCGGAATCCGCCGCCGGACGCGAGGCTTCCTCCCCGCGGCCGGCTGCCCCCGCCGTCGGCTGCCCCGCCGGGCGGCCGGCCACGGACTGGAATACGAACTCGTCGTATCTGCCCGCGGCCATCAGCTCCTGGTGCAGGATCGTGAGCTCGTCCAGGTAGTGCCGCACGGCCGCAAGGGCTTCCGGAGAGCGATCGTGGGCGAGTGCGGCCTCGTAACCGCCAACCCCTGCGAGTCGCAGGCGCGGTGACTTGTCGACCGCGTCGGCAACGGCGTGGGCCGCGGCCAGACCGCGGGCGCCGGTACGGCCGTGCGGGCCACCGAGTTCCACGACGACGTTCAGCTGGACCCCCTCGCGGGCGGACGCGAGGTGGCGCTCCATCTCCCGGACCGCGTCGACGCCGTCGACCCAGCTGTAGAGCTCGAAGTCGGGGTCACGCGCGATTTCCGTTGCCGCCCAGTGTAACCCGATCGGATCTACGAGCGTGTTGGCCAGCACGATACGGTCGAGGCCGAACGACCGCCCGACCTGGGCCTGCCAGCCGGTGGCGAGGGTGATACCCCAGGAGCCGGTCTCGAGCTGTTCGGCCCAGAGCTGGGGCGACATGGAGGTCTTGCCGTGCGGGGCGAGCCGGACGCCGGCGGCGCGCGCCCACTCGGCCATGACGGCCCGGTTCGTGTCCAGCGCGGAGCGGTCCATGGTGAGCACCGGCGTCTGCAGGTCGTCCAGGTGCGGATTCGTGGCCAGGTATTCGCGGACGGTCAGTCCCCAGGCGGCCGGGGGCAGCGATTTGTGCCGCGGGCCCAGGACAGCGTCGCCACAGGCGCGGACGCTGTCGCTGAGGGCTGCGGCGACTCCCTTGTCGAGGGCCACGTCGCTCCTTTCGGTCGAGGCAACCTTGCATTGCTCGAGTCGAAGCAATCATGCACGGCACGATCCACGACGTGCGCACCCGCTCGCGGGCTCGAGGCCCTACTCGACGCCGATGTGCTGGTGGTCGGTGCGGATGCGGCCGTCCTCGTCCAGCGCGAGGACGTCCATCCCGCCGCCGACCACGGTGCCATCGGCGGTCACCATCGACCAGGTGAAAGCGATGACCTGCTTCAACAGCACCGTCGCCGCCCCACGCTGGACGAAGCGGTGTTCGCCCGCTGCCAGGAACATCTCGTAGGCCCGCTCGACACGCCGTTCCAGCGCATGATGCCCCCGCACCTCGAGCGACGGGATCGGAAAGTTCAAGCGAGTGGCGGCATCTCGCATATCCTCCGGCGGATCGACGAGAATCTGTGCGCCGTCCTCGGCCCACAGTTCGCGAATGAGTTTGCGCCGCGGCTCCGGGTCGGGCTCGTTCCACATGGCCAGGTAACGGTCGGCGAGTTCGTTGATGTCGACGTTCGTCATGGGATCGAGTCTGCGCGAGTGCGATGCGCTGCGCGATTCCCTCCAGGGAATGAGCGAGCTCTCCCGTCAGGGAATGAAACAGGGCCGCACGCGGTTTCAGCGTGCGGCCCTGTTCGCAGGACTCGGTCAGTTCCCGGCGAGCACCGCCAGCACCGGCTCGGACAGGAAGAACGGCTCCAGCCGCTCGCGAATCAGCTTGGCCAGCACGCCGTTCCGCTTGGCGGCCTCCACCACGGCCGGGCCGTAGCGCAGGATCTCCTCGGCGATGACCGCCTCGGACAGGCCCAGCTCGGGCAGCATGGCCGCCAGGGTGTGGTCGCCGTACTTCTCGAAGAACACCTCGACGCCCTGGTCCACCAGCACGCCGACGTATTCCTTGTTGCGGGTGGTCAGCGCGATCCGACGGATGATCAGGGCCAGGTCGCGGAGGTCCTGCTGGGACAGGTACTCGCGCAGGCCGCTGACCGGCTCACCGGCGTGCAGGTCCCAGAATTCCATGGCCGCGTCGTGCACCGGGGCGTCGCGCAGCATTTCGCGAATGGCGTTGTTGGTGCGTTTGAGCGCGAATTGCGCGCCCTTGCCGGCCATTTCGCCGATGAAGGTGCCGCCGGCCTTCTCCGCCGCCTTGCGCGCGGACTTGGCGGCATTGGTGCCCATGGAGACCAGGGAGCCGACGCCGGGAATCTTCGAGGCGATCTGCTTGTTGGTCTCCATCAGATCGTCGACCAGCTTGTCCACGAACTTGGCGGCTACGGTCGCGATGAGGGGGCTCTCGGTCAGCCGCTCCAGGATCCGTTCCTGGGCCTGGTGCATACCGAAGAGCTTCTCCAGCAGCTGCTCGACCGGCTCGCGGTCCACCACGTCACCGAGGGTGTAGTCATGATTCCCGGCGATGTTCTCGTACAGCGAATCGGCCAGCGTGCCGACCATTTCGCCCAGTACCGGGCTGCCGCCGATCAGGTCGATGACATTGGCGACGGTCTGCTTGGCCTGATCGATCTCCACCACGTCGCGGAAGATGATGGTGTCGGCGACACCGATCACCGCTTCCACATCGCGGGCGATCACTTCGGCGAAGCGGTCACCGCTGACCTCGGCGACAATGAAGTCGACCTGGAGATCCAGGAGCTTCTCGGCGATTTCGCGTGGCGCCCGGGACGGCGTATCGGACTCGGTCAAGGTTCCACCCATCAATTGAAGACGGAACGCCTGATCACTCGGAATCGTTGCCGTGCACCGATTTTCGAATCTGTTCCAGACGTTCCCGCGCGGCCTTCGCCCGCGCATCCCACTGTTCCTCGACGCTACGGCCCACTGGTGTCTGCCGATCGAGCTCGCCCATCCCCTGCGATGTCCCGTAGCGCTGCTCGACCTTATCGCGAACTGACTCGAAAGTAGGGACGCCGCCGGAGGTATACCCGCCGATCGCCGGACCTGCGGGGGTACCCGCAGGCGGTACCGGTATCCCGGTGACCACGGGACCCGCTCCCACCTGCCCGGATGCCGGGGCCGTCTCAGACTGCGGATAGCTTTCCACCGGCAGCGTGTCCGGAGTCACATCGATGACATCGGATGCATGACCCAGGGTGGCCGCCAGTGACTGCGCCACCGCGTGCAGCGCGGCCAGCCCGGCCTTGCCGTCGGTGGCGGCCTCGACCACCGCCGCGAGTTCGGCGTCCGGCAGCTGCGCCAACAACGCCACGAGTTCCTTGGCATCGCTCATGGGTTCCAGGCTACGCATCACGGGGACCGCGGGGGCCTGGCACAGCGGGCCGGCATCGGAACATTGCGCGGAATTCGGGGACAGCGTACGGTGAGGGCGTCGCAATCCCGTGGATGCAGGTCGACGCCGAGTCCCGCCCACGCGATTTCTTCCCTCCCCGAGCCGGTTACCCGGTGGCGCTGTAGCTCCCGCCCGGTGCTGCACCGCCACTCGCGAACCACTCGGATTCACCGGCGGTTTCCTACCGCCTTCGGCCGCATCCGGCCACACCAATCACTCACTCCCGGTGCACAAGTCACCTGATCCTCACAAGGAGAACTCTCATGACCACCATCGATCCCACGCCGCGGGTCGCCCACACCGACGCGACCCCGGCCCTCGAACACATCGAAACCCTCACGCCCGCAACGGGAATCCTGGATATCCAGGGCCAGAGCGGTGTGCTGCGCCGCAGCGGATACCTGCCCGGCCCCGACGACATCCATGTGCCCACCCGATTGATCCGGAGCCACGGCCTACGCCGCGGCGATGCCCTCACCGGCCTGGCGCAGCCGAACACCAAGCACGGCAAGCTCGCTCCCCTGGTGCGGGTCGACACCGTGAACGACCTCCCGGTCGCAGAGATCTCCCCGCGACCGCACTTCCAGGACCTGACCCCCATCCACCCCAATGAGCGGCTGCGACTCGAAACCGGGCCGCACCAGCTCACCACCCGCGTCACCGACCTCATGATGCCGATCGGCAAGGGCCAGCGCGCCTTGATCGTGGCACCACCCAAGGCGGGCAAACCTCTGTGCTGCAGGCGATCGCACACGGCGTCGCCGCCAACCACCCGGAGGCGCACCTGATGCTGGTACTGGTCGGCGAACGTCCCGAGGAGGTCACCGACCTCTCGCGCGGGGTACCCGCCGAGGTGATCGCCGCGACCTTCGACCACTCCCCGGCCGAACAGACCGCCCTGGCCGAACTGGCCGTCGAACGCGCCCAGCGGCTGGCCGAACAGGGCCGCGACGTCGTCGTCCTGCTCGACTCCCTGACCCGACTCGCCCGCGCCTACAACATGACCGGATCCGCCTCGGGCCGAATCCTTTCCGGCGGTGTGGATTCCATGGCATTGACGCCGCCGAAGCGGTTCCTGGGCGCGGCCCGCAATATCGAACACGGCGGATCGCTGACCATCATCGCCACCGCACTCGTCGAAACCGGTTCGCTCGCCGACACCGTCATCTTCGAGGAGTACAAGAGCACCGGCAATGCCGAGCTCAAACTCGACCGCGGACTGGCGAGCCGCCATGTTTTCCCGGCCGTGGACATCGCCAAGTCCAGCACCCGCCGCGACGAACTGCTGTTCGCCCCCGACGAGCGGCTCGCTGTGGACAGACTCCGCCGCACCCTGGCCGAACTGGACGATCAGCGAGCCCTCGACCTGCTCCTCGACGGCCTGCGCAAGACCGGCAGCAATGCCGAATTCCTCGCCAACATCATCCGGAAGTGAGGCGCTTGGGCGGCAGCACCCCGGCCGCCCAGGTCGCGACCGTCTCCGCCCAGCCCGGGAATCCGATGAGGTCGTTGTGCATGCCGCCGGGATAGATCACCAGCTGTTTGGGCTCGGGCGCGGCGGCGTACAGGTCGCGGCCCATCTGTACGGGCAGGAGTTCGTCCATGTCGCCGTGCATGATCATGACCGGGCAGGTCAGCGTTCGAATTCGCGGCAGGCTGGGATAGGCGTTGGGCACGAACAGCTTCGGCAGAAACGGATATACCGCGACCGCCGCGTCCCGCATGCCGGTGAAGGTCGACATGAGCAGCAGCGCGGCGGGCGGAAAAGCATTCGCCAGCTCGAGCATCACGCCGCCGCCGAGCGACTTTCCCAGATACACCAACCGGTTGGCATCCACACCGGGCTGCGCGAGTAATGCCTCCCGCGCCGCACGCACGTCCAGATACGTCCCACGCTCGTCCGTCCGGCCGGTGCTGCGCCCATACCCGCGGTAATCGAAAATCATCACATCGAACCCGACCGCCGCGAGCATGCCCAGCATCGGCGACCGATCCCCGATGTTCCCGCCGTTCCCGTGCGCGAACAGAATGTGCCCCAGCGGCTCCCCCACCGCCGGCACGAACCAGGCCTCGACGGTCTCGCCATCCGCGGTCCGCAGCGACATCGCCTCATAGTCGAGGCCATACGTCTCCGGAGTCTCCAGAATCCGCCGGTCGCCCGGCTGATAGCTGAGTGCGTTGAGGATGGGGGTCGCCGGATGCCACATGGTTCTTTCTTACCTCCCTACCTCCGCGCCCGCCGAGAGACCTCACCTCCAATTCCCGATTCGACCAATTCGTCACCTTCGATTCGGACGATGAATTCGAACCGGACGGTTCTATCAGTTACTCGAGATATGTTGCGGCACACGCCATTAGACGAGTACGATCCGATTCGGAAAGACACCCTCGCCGGTCCCGAATCCCCCGACGGCGTGGTCATCCGGTCCGACCTGCTGCCGCCCCGCACACACGGTTCCAGTATCCGCGGCCTCGTGGACCGGAAGACCTGGGATGCCCTGCGCATTCCGGTCTGCACAGCCGCCGGAGAGCGCTGCGAGATCTGCCGGGACCAGGTGATCCGCAACGGACGCCCCGACTGCCACGAGAAATGGATCTTCGAGTTCCACGCCGGCCGCCCCATCCAACGCCTGCAACGCCTGATCGCCCTCTGCCCCGGCTGCCACCAGGTCCAACATTCCGGCCGCGCCCGGGTAAAAGGCCGGGAGCAAGAGATTATCGAGCGACTCTGCCGCCTGAACCGCTGGTCCCCGCCGGCAAGCAGAACTCGACCTGAACCGCTCGACAGCCCGATGCACCCACCTCAACCGCTTCGACCGGGACCTCGACCTGTCAGCACTCCA
Source organism: Nocardia sp. NPDC059228 (assembly GCF_042754245.1). Taxonomy (NCBI): domain Bacteria; kingdom Bacillati; phylum Actinomycetota; class Actinomycetes; order Mycobacteriales; family Nocardiaceae; genus Nocardia; species Nocardia sp. NPDC059228. The sequence continues at coordinate 82,549 of NZ_JBHZAL010000034.1, forward strand.
CAACCGCCTGATCATCCACAGCCACCCGACCCTCCACATACCCGCCGCCGACCGAGCCACACTCGACAATTCCCTCTTCGCACTCCCGCCACGCAAATCAGCTCACCTCACTTGACCCAATTCGCCTGAAACATATATGAAATTCTGAAACATATTGCATCACAATAGAATTCGCCTCTCATCGCGATCATGCGAGCGGTAGAATTAGCACATGGATTCGAAGGGAGAAACACTCGACACGTGCGGCATCGCCGACCTGGAAGCCGCCGTGCAATCCCTGTCGAATTCCATCCTCCACGGTAACCTCACCCCGTTCTCCGATGGGGATGTCGTGGAATTGATGCAGCGCCTGGAGACCTGCAAACGTCAACTGTCGGCGCTGGATTCACGCCTGATCATCGAAGCCTGCAACCGCTCCCTGCCCGAAGGCAGCGGGGCAAAGGATGTGGTGCCGTTCCTGCGGCAGACCCTGGGCCTGTCGAGGTACGACGCGTCGGTGCGGGTGAAAATCGCCCGCCAGTGCGGGGAATTCTTCGAACCCACCGGACACCTGCGCCCGCCCGCGTTGGCTTCGACCGCCGAAGCCTTTGAAGCAGGCCAGATCTCACGCGATCATGTCCGCAACATCATCGACGTCATGAACCACCTGCCCGCCGACATCCCCGCCGAGACGCGCGCGGAAGCCGAGGACATCCTGGTCGGCCACTCCCGCATCGGGTGGCCCGATGACCTGCCCAAGATCGGCCGTGACATCCTCGCCCGCGTCGACCCCGACGGCAAGGTCGTCTCCGACGTCGACCGCCGTCGTCGCCGTGGTCTGGTCCTGGGTCGTCCTGGGGTGGATGGGATGTCGTGGATCGAGGGCTGGATCACTCCCGAGTTGCGGGCCCTGTTGGATGCGGTGTTCGCGAAGTTGGCGCGTCCGGGTATGTGCAACATCGACGACGTCGACAGCGTCGCCGCGACGGTCAGGGTGGTCGATTCGACGGTGTTGGAGGCGGCCGCGCGTCGTGATCGTCGTGATGGCGGGCAGCGCACCCACGACGCGTTGTTCGCGTTGCTGCAGCCCGGTGTCGACCCCGCCGCGCTGGGTTCGCACCGTGGTTTGCCGGTGCAGGCCGTCCTGACCATGAACCTCGCCGATCTCGAGCGTGGAGCCGGGGTCGCGACCACCGCCTCGGGCGGCCATGTCTCGATCAACGAGGCGTTGAAGCTGGCCGAGGGCACCCGCCCGGTACTGGCGGTCCTCGACGCCGACGGGCTGCCGCTGTACCTGGGCCGCTGCCAACGCCTGGCCACCCCCGCCCAGCGGTTGGCGTTGATCGCCCGCGACAAGGGCTGCACCCGCCCCGGATGCGACGCACCCGCGAGCATGTGCGCGGTCCACCACATCACCGACTGGGCCACAGGCGGCCCCACCGACCTGACCAATCTGACCCTGGTCTGCGATCACTGCCACGCACTGGTCAACGACAGTCCCGACGGCTGGAAAACCGTTGTCATGGGCAAAGATTCCCCCTATCGGGGCCGGACCGGGTGGATTGCCCCGAAACGCCTCGACCCCACCGGCATTCCTCGCGTGAACGACAGACATCACGTAGGGCAGCAGGTCGCCGCTGCCATCGAATCCAGTTGCCACAAGTGGGGTTCACGGGCCGCATGATTCCCAGACCGCTCGTGTCCTGCTGGCGTGCGCAGGGCGCGGGGAGGTGCGGGTGCACGATCGGCACCACGTGGGGCAGTGGGTCGCCGCTGCCGTCGAACCCAGTTGCCAGAAGTGGGGTGCACGAGCAGCGTGATTCCCGGCCGCTAGTGTCCTGCTGGCGTGCGCAGGGCACGGGGAGGTGCGGGTGAACGATCGGCATCGCGTGGGGCAGCAGGTCGCGGCTGCGACCGATTCCAGTTGCTGGAGGCGGGGTTCACGGGCAGCGTGATTCCCGGCTGCTCGTGCCCTGCTGGCATGCACAGAGCACAGGGAGGTACGGGTGAACGATCGCCACCACGTGGGGCAGTGGGTCGCCGC